>JAOUKW010000347.1 GCA_029882335.1 Candidatus Heimdallarchaeota archaeon
AAAAGAAGAAAAGAAAATTTAATAGAAGGACTTGGATCATTCATAGCATATGAATGTGGAGAAATACCAATTGGTGATGCTCATAACCGATTCAATTTTCAATATTATGTTTTCGCATTAATCTTCGTGATTTTTGATGTTGTTACAGCATTTCTTCTAGTTTGGGCACTTGTAATTAAAAAAGAAGAAGTAGGTTTACAAGGCCTAGCAACTGCAACCATATTTCTAGGAATTCTATTAGTTGGATTCCTATATTGGTGGAAAAGAAATGCATTGAGGTGGATGTAATTGAGTTATAACGCAGAACAAATAATTAATTCATTAAAAAGTGAATTCAATGAAAAAATATTGGAAGCTACTTCTGATGACTTTTATAGAGTCATCATCAAAGTGCCATCAGAATTAATACTAGAAATTGCTGGATATATACAGCATGAATTAGGATTTTCAACACCCAATATGTGTAGTGGTACAGATAAAAAGGAATTCATGGAGGTATTTTGGCATATAGGAACAGTGGATAGTCCGATCTTAATTGTTTTAAAAAGTGAATTAAATCGAGACAATCCTGTAGTTGAATCACTAACACCTTTATGGAAGGGATTTGATTGGCATGAAAGAGAAACTTACGATTTATTGGGTATTAATTTTAATAATCATCCAGACCTAAGAAGATTACTAATGCCAGATAATTGGGAAGGACATCCCCTAAGAGAGGACTATGTCTATAAAAAACCAAAATATAGAAAACCAGAGGATTAATTTATGTCGGAAAAAACAGAAATGAATTTATTTATGGGACCACAGCACCCATCAATGCATGGATTATGGGCGATTAGATTGACTATTGATGGTGAAACAATAATAGATGGAGATGCTCAAATAGGATATTTACACAGAGGGTATGAAAAATTGTTAACCAATAGATCATATGAACAGGGAATTCCTATTTGTGACCGTTTATGTTATGTTGAAAGTCACTCTTGGTCTACATCATACACACATTCTATTGAAGGTATATATAACATTCAAATTCCAGATAAAGCAAAATGGGCAAGAATTTTAACCTTAGAACTTCAAAGAATTGCTAGTCACTGTTTATGGTTAGCAGCAATGAGTGTGGATATCGGTGCACTTACAATGTTAATCTATCCAATGAATGCAAGAGAAATTATAATTAATATGTTGGAGGCGATTACTGGCGCTAGAATGACATACAATTATGCAAGGATCGGTGGAGTTGCTGCAGATCTCCCATTTGACACCGTCAAAAAATTGGAGAGGAGTTTCAATGAGTTTCAAAGATTACATTTTGAATTTTTAGATTTGCTAGAAGAAGCTCAAATTTTTAGAATACGAACTCAAGGTATTGGAGTTTTAACAAAAGAACAAGCCTTGAATTATGGTACTACTGGTCCAGTTCTTAGAGCTAGTGGTGTTGAATTCGATGTCAGAAAAAATGACCCTTATTTTGGATATGATGAATTGAAGTTTAATATACCCACAAGGACTGAAGGTGATTGCTACGCCAGATACAGAGTTAGAATTGAAGAAATTCAAGAAGCTATGAAATTATGTTGGCAAGCACTAGACAAATACAACGAATTAAATGCTTCAGATCCCTTTAAACTAGATAAACTACCTCGAAGGCCTAACGAGGGTGAAGTATATCGAAGAATTGAAACAAGCAGAGGAGAGGGAGGTTTCTTTATACAAAGTGATGGTTCAACCCAACCCTATCGTGTTCGAATAAAAAGTCCAGTTTTCAATAACCTACAAGTTTTGATTCCTTTAATTAAAGGAGGAAAATTAGCAGATATACCTGCTGTTATGGGTTCAATAGATTTATGTGTTGGCGATTTAGATAGATAAATCAAAATTATTTTAAGATAAAACTTCAAAAATTCTCATTATTTCAGGACCAGTTGTGTCACTTCCAACTAGTATTCCATTTGTATTTGCGATTATTCCAGGTCTTGGAAAAGGAGTACCTCGATTTACAGTAACGACATCCGCCTTTATATTAAACAATTTTGAAATCCATTCTAATTCTTCCTCTTCAATAAGAGGATGAGCCAATAATCCATTAACATTTCTAAAAATCATTGATCCAACTAAATTAGAATTTAAGACCTTATTTGCTACTATTTCAACATCCAAGAAATCCTCAATTTTAATTTGATCTTTTTTATCAAATTCAGGACTTATTAGGGCAATTTTATTATTTGCAACGACTAAATTTCCCAAGGCAGTTAACTTACTATCTAGAATTGATACTTCCACATCTTTATCCTTTAAATAATCTTTTAGAATTGTTAATTCTGAATCTGATATTAGCTCAGGAACTAACAGATGATTATCATTTCCAGTTATAAATAAACCGATTAAGTTAGAATTTACAATAGTACTGGATAAAATTTCTATTTGTAGAGTATTTATAATAATTTCTTTATCTACTTCCTTAGTATTGTATGGAAATAGACCATAGGTATCAGTGGAATACCCAAAGATACCTATACTTGAATTTCCTAAAATACTTAATGCATTAATATCCACTAAGTACACCCTGCTGGTTTTTATTCCTCATCTTCGTCAAAATCTTCTTCAGAATCGATATCTTCTTCAGAAGGTTCTACGCGAGTTGGAATTTTATCTGATTTAAAGAAGTCTTCAGGTGCAGTACCAATAAGATAAACTTCAATGACATCATCATCACTTTTTACAGCGCGTACAGATACCCTTCTAGGTGGTTTTTTCATTCCTCGTGAAAAAATAAATGCATTAACAGCAGGATCAATAAGAATATCTTCTGCCTTCATATGTCTTGCAATAAATTCTTTAAGAATAGCCATAGCTTTTTGAGCTCGCTTTCCTCTAGGAATGGAATTCAACCTTGGATAGAATGGTACTGTATATGTTCTTTCTAAAACTATTTGATGTGACATAATATTACCTCTTTATTGAATGAGTTCTCCAATTTCTCTTTCCTGGATGTTGCCTCACTTTTCTTGCAGTTCTCATGGTAACCCAAGTTGGAACTGGTAGATTTGATTTTATTTCTCTTGCATAACGTTTTTTTCGTGAAAAAATTTTATTTCGTGCCATAAGAATCATACTCTTTTAAATTTTATATTAGAATCTCTCCTTTTATTTTGTATTTGTTTTAACATCTGTAATAGCTGCTCTTCATTAATGATCCCATTTGGAATCCTTCCCATTTGAGAAAGTTGAATTAATTGGTTTTCGATTGCATCTGCAAGTGCGGGTTTTACTAATTTGATATTATTTAATCTCTGTTTTGCACTATCTGTTAGTATACCTCTAAGAATCGTTTGTTTTTGCATTTCATATGTTCTTTTTGCTTCCTCTTGTCTTCGCAATTCTTCTTCTGATTGACCATGAGCGTTCCTTTCTTGAATATCACGCAATTTTCTTTGTCGAATTTCATCTAATTCATCACTCATAGTTATCACCAGTTAATTCTTTAATTTAAGAGCATTTTTTTGCTACACCATCAACGAAAGACATTCCTTTTGCGGTTAGTTGTCTTCCATTCGGTACAGTTTCTACCAATCTTGCGCTTTCAAGTTGCTGCAAAATTTTTCTAGCGATACTACCACTTCCAGATCTTGATCTTTCTGCTTTGACTCCTCTATTCTTTCGTCCTCCAAACATTGACTTCAATCTTCGAGTTCCAATTGGACCTTTTAGGTAAATCTTTCTAAGAACTGCAGCAGATCGAATATACCACCAATCTGGATTCTCTGGAGGTAATTCACGGCTAACACCTGTTTTAACAAAAGGAGCCCAATCAGGAGGGATTACTTCTGCCATTCCTTTTAGTTCGACAGAAATCTCGTCAATTAAATTTGCTGCCGTTACATCATATGCTGTTGTCATATCTATCACATTGCTGATCTATTATGTATATCCGACCAAATTTATTTAAATACTACTTCAATAAAACCCTTACGTACTAGAACCGATTTAACTCTTTAACAAATTTGTACACATGAAAAAATCCAAATTAATTCGTTTTATTGATATCGTATAGTATCTGTGATTTTTTCTACCTGAATAATTATTACAGTATGTGGATGAAATTACAAAGCAGGTAATTCAGGGTAAGGTCCACATTCATGTTGGTAAGAAGGGAATAACCAAAGAATTAATTACTCAAATATCTATAATCATGCGAAACAAAATTCTCATTAAAGTTAAATTTTTAGATATATCTAATTACAATACTTTAGAGGAAGCCTTTCTAGACTTATCACTTAAAACAAAAACAGAAATCATAGATAAAAGAGGAAAGACTTGTGTAATTAAAAAGAAAATTAATAGTAATTAATGGCGAGAGAGGGATTTGAACCCTCGAGTGCAGGTGCACACATGCTTTCCAGGCATGCCTCTTGGGCCAGACTTGAGTACCTCGCCAACTGGCTGATT
>JAOUKW010000035.1 GCA_029882335.1 Candidatus Heimdallarchaeota archaeon
ATAACTATGATTTCCAATAAAATTCAGGGAATTAATCTAATTATTTTAACAAATATTCAGCAAAAATTAAATTTCATACCTTTATTATTTTCTTTAATATTATAATCAAATCTATAGAAAATTATTTAAAATAATAATGAATTACTTTATGGTATTGACAACACGAGTAGCATTAGTTTGCAGTGATGATGCAGAAATGCAACACCTACTTCAGGCCTGTAAAATTAGTAATAAGTTTGAGATTGTTGCCACCTATACTAAGGGGCAAGATGCCCTAAAGAATTTTGAGTCAGATCACATCAAAGTAATTGTTACGAAATTAAAACTGATTGATATGAGTGGATACGATCTAGTTAATCGAATTCAGAAATCAAAAATCACACCTTGCATCATAGTTAAATTTTCAGATGAAGAGAATATAGAAATCGATTTCCCAGATGTATTAGATTATGGTCATGTGGAAGTTATTGAATTATCACATAAAAATGGGGTAATACCAGTCCCTAGAGTACTTACAATCAGAATAACTGTTTTATCACGGATTAGAATTGAAAAATTTACTCTACATAATGAACAAATAAAAAATCATGAAAATTTAAAACCACATGAGTATCAGCAATTATCTAAAAGTAAGGTCACAAGAATCAGAGAAATGACGGATGCATCGGCAATTCCTGAAAAACAAATTGCTTTGGATAAAAGTCGGTATAATCATGATAAAGTAGTTGTAATAGGTGCAAGTACAGGAGGCCCTAGAATGCTGGTTTATATTATTTCACAGTTTCCAGCAGATTTCCCACCTGTATTGACAGTTCAACACATGCCACCTGGATTTATTGGTCAATTTGCAGAGAGAATGAACAATAACGCAAATATGAATATTAAGAAAGCTGCTGATGGAGACATATTAAAACCGGGATGGGTCTATATCGCACCAGGGGGATATCATATGGAACTTGAAAAATTAAATAATAAACAATCAAGAATTAAAATTACAGATGGTCCCAAAGTAAATTATGTAAAACCTGCAGTTGACGTAACATTGTTTTCTGCAGCTAGAATATATGAAAACAATGTAATCAGTGTGATTCTTACAGGAATGGGAAATGATGGTAGAGAGGGAAGTAGAGTTGTAAAGAAACTAGGTGGTCATGTTATTGCTCTCAATGAACAAGATTCAATTGTTTATGGCATGAATAAATCTGTAATTGATGCGGGTTTAGCAGATTCAATCCTTGGTATGGATGCCATACCAAAAGAACTTGGAAGAATTCTGAGGGTCTAAACTCTACATAATTTTATTTTTTCAGTTCTAGGTTTTAAATCACTAATACTTTTTTATAAACTCTGTGTATTCTATCTACGACTTCAAAACCTTTTGCTTTAGACCCATGTAGAGTTTCTGTTCTTCCAAGAACAAGTAATCCCCCTACATTTAGAGATTTATGGAATTTATCGATGATTTTTGCCTGAGCTTCTTTTTCAATGTAGATCAATACATTTCGACACAATATCATATCTAAATTCGTAGGATATGCGTCTCTATTTAGATCGATCTTCTTAAAATTTACCAAATTTCTCACACTAGGTTTTATTTTATAAGTTTCACTATCTACAGGGTCAAGATTATTTCTAATCACTCTTTCGTCCATTTCAGCGAAATATCCCTTGTCATAAGTGGCATTTTTAGCCAATTCTAACAATTCATCTTTAACATCAGATGCATGAATTTGGAATTTATATTTAGCAAATTTTGGGTGGGAAACGATCATTGCCAATGAATAGGGTTCAGCACCAACTGCACATCCTGCAGACCAGAAATTCAATCGGCTATTTGAATCACGTTGATTTTCTAATATCAACGGTATTGCTGCATTTTCGATATAATCATACGTATCTTTATTTCTAAAAAATCGAGTTACATTGATACTTAAATTCTCTTTTAATATGGATATTTCGTCAGCTGATTTTCTTAAATAATCATAGTATTCTTGAAAACTCTCTAACTTTAATCTAGAAATTCTTGAACGTATTCTCCTCTGAAGATAGGTTGGTTTATATGAATCTACCTTTAATCCGGCTTGAACAAGAAAATTCACAATTTTAGTTATATTTTCTTTATCTTTGGCTTTATACCCAGATGAGAAATCCATATCTGCAGATAAGATTTCTTTTTTTTCTTTTGAGGTATATTTCCTTTTTGATGTATCATCAGATTTTTCTTTTTTTCTACCGGTATATAGGGTTGCTCCCCTGGCAACCTTAGATTTTTTACTATCATCAGCATCCATACACCAATATAATTCCTTGATAAAATTTAAGGTTTTATATAATAAATAATAAAATTTCGATTGTTCCTAAATTATTCAATACTATTCTATTATTCGCAATTGTGAATTATTATTTAATAGGCAAATCTTGTCCACTTTCTATTTGTTTGATCATTATCGGTATAACTTCTCTGAAATCTGCAACTATACCATAATCTGCATTGGAGAAGATATTTGCTTTTGAGTCTGTATTAATAGCAATTACTTTAGTTGATTCCTTCATACCCATTAGATGCTGTATCGCACCGGAAATACCTACTGCAAAGTAAAGAGTCGGCCGAACAGTTTTACCTGTTTGTCCTACTTGATGTTTATAAGGGATAAAGCCAGCATCTACTGCTGCTCTCGAAGCACCTAATTCAGTTTTATATCCTTTAGATCGTAGTGTTTCAACAAATTTTGTGAGTAAAACAAAACCTGTTTTTCCAATACCTAAACCACCAGATATAACAATATCTGCTTTTTCCAATTCAATTGTATCAGGATTTCTCACTGTTTCAATTACTTTAACATCAAAATCACTATCATCCCATTTTGGTTTGAAATTTACAATTTTACCTTGTCTAGAAGTATCAGGAGTTTCTGCCTTAAAAATCCCAGGCCTAGCAGTTGCCATTTGAGGATAAGTCCACGGCCCAATAATAGTTGCTAACTTGCTCTCTCCAAAAGAGGGCCGTTTCATTTGAAAAGCTCGATCAAATCGTTGATTTTTCTTTCTACTTGAATAATAACCGACATCAAATTCGGTACAATCAGCACTAAGACCAACATTTAAAATTGCCGCGATTCTAGGTGCTAGATCTCTTCCTAAAGTAGACGCGGAAAATAAAACAATTTCAGGATTGATTTCTTTAATAGCTTCAATTATCGCATGTGCATATGGTAGTGTTTGATATTCATTCAATCGTTCATCGTCTACAGTATATACAGTATCTGCACCATAGTGAATTAGTGTATCTGTAAATTTTGAAGCATCTGGACCTATAATAATTGTAGTAATACTCCTTGAATCCTCAGCAAGTTTTACAGAGACCCTTTTTGCTTCACCTAATATTTCTAATGCAGCTAGAGATAATTTATCTCCATCCATTTGTGCCCATGTTAAGATACCTCTGGCACCATTTCGTAAATCTACATATGGTATATCTTTATCTCTCTCCATTGTTTTTGCTAATTTCTCTTCTTCTTCTAAATCAGAAGGTGTTGAGTCTGTGTTTCCCTCATTACCCTCTTCTGTAAAAGAATGATTCAACATGTTAAATAAACTCTCAATTTTTTCTTCCATAGACCCTTCTGTAAATAATTGAATATTACCACGATGAGCAGTTACATTCTTCACACGAGAAACAACAGTAGGACTTCCAAGAACACCCGCCGATGTCTCGGGTAAACCGATATCATCAATACTAACAATGTTTACTTTTTTATCTAGTGCAGTCAATGAATAATTTAGAGATGGCCCCCTTGGTGTGTTTGCAGTATGAGTCACAGACATCATCACGGGTAATGATAAATGCACTTTTTGATGACCACCTTCGATAATCCTTCGCACTTCAAGTCTTTTACTTTCATCAATAACTTTTATATTTTCCACATAAGTTACTTGTTTCATACCCATTCTACCTGCAACTTGTGGGCCAACATGTGCAGTATCACCATCAATGGTTTGTAATCCTGCGAATAAAACATCAATTGTTCTTCCGTTTTGTTTGGAATTCACATATTTAATTAATGTTGCCAAGGCTTCTGCAGTCGCCCAAGTATCACTCCCAGCGAGCTTCCTATCAGATAGTAAATAGGCATCATCTGCACCTTTTCGTAGTGCTTCAGTTAGTGATTGGGTGAAATTAGGAGGACCCATTGAAACGATAGTAATTGTCCCACCTACGGTTTCCTTTAATTTTAAAGCTTCTTCTAATGCATTAGCACAATGTGGATTCATTTGACTGTTTCCAGAACGATCCATAGTACCTTCAGCGGTAGTTTTCATTTCTTTTGGGACTGGAACTTGTTTTATCATTACAAAAATATTAAGATCTAAATTGATATTGTCTTTACCATTTAGCTCTGCATGTACTTGCACCATTACAAATTAATTTCTTATTACCTCTTTAATAATAGTAATTTTTCAAACTGTTCATAATCGTAAATAATGTAACATTTTATTTGTAATTTGAATATCGTAAAGATTTTTCATTAAATTGAATTTCTATTTAAAATAATTGAAATTTATATTTTAAAAAATAGATTTACCACTGTTTTAAAATTTCCAAAATACATAAACCTCTAAAGTGTAAAATATATAATACATCTAATTTAATACAATTGGAATGGAAAGTATCCAAGTAATTATTATTGGTGCAGGTCCAGGTGGAACCTCTGCAGCAATACGTCTTGCACAAAATGGATTTAAAGTAGCCTTAATTGATAGAGCTATGCCAGTTGGTTCAAAGAACTTATCTGGAGGAGTATTATGGGGAAATGATTTAGCTGAGATACTACCAGAATGGCAAGAAGAAGCACCAATTGAAAGACACATCATAAATAAAAAAGTAGGCTTTTTATCGAATGATGACTCCACTGTATTAGATTTCAATTTTAATGAATGGAATAGCAAACCGTATAATGGAGTTAGCATTTTAAGAGCAAAATTTGATGATTGGCTAGCTTCAAAAGCATCGGAAGCAGGTGTTGCAGTTTTATCAGGTATTACAATTGATTCATTAATAATAGAGAATGATCAGATAAAAGGAGTCAGACAAGGGAATGAGGAATTAAGAGCAGATATTGTTATCCTTGCAGAAGGTGCCAATCCGCGTTTAATGTTAAAACATGGTTTGTCTTTTAAAGGTCAAAAACAATTCAAGCGTAAAGACATGATGCTTGGTATTAAAGAAGTATTAACTATAGATCAAAAATTACTTGAAGAAAGGTTTCTCTTAGAAAAGGACCAAGGTATAGCTGGAGAATTTGTTCTTGGTAACATCCCCGGTGGAATAAAAGCAGGAGGGTTCTTTTATACAAATAAATCAACCATTAGTTTGGGAGTGGTAATTCATTTAGACTCATTTCCAGAGGATAAGGCAAGTTCTGCCCAACACAGAACATATAAGGTGCAAGAGTATTTCAAAAATCACCCCTACATTTCAAGATTAATAAAAGATAGTACATCAATAGAATATGGTGCAAAACTAATTCCGGAAATGCCTATTGACAGATTTCCGAATTTCTATGGTAATGGTTACCTAATAGTTGGAGACGCTGCTGGTTTTGTATTTTCCAATGGAATTGTAATTCAAGGAATGAATTATGCAATTAAAAGTGGAATCCTTGCAGCAGATACAATTATTGAAGCAAACGGAAATTATTCTGCAACAAAATTAGCGATGTATCAAAAGAAATTGAGTAATTCATATATATTGAAAGATTTCAAGAAATTCAAAAATGTAAAGAAGATGACCAAGAATTCAAAACTATTTGAAATATATCCAAAGGCAATTAATACTGGATTTAAAGAAGTATTTAATACAAATGGAAAGTCAAAAAATCATGCATATAAGGTAATTCTGAAAAGCTTTAAGAATTCGGGTATGGGATTTTTATCTTTGCTTAAGGATAGTTCTAAAATCAGGAGGATTTAAAATGGAAGTAATTAATTTCGATATAAAAAATAAAATTGGAGTTACAAGTTGGGAGACTGATAGTCACGAGAATGCTCATATTGTAGTAAATGGAAATATATGTAAAAATTGTCCTCATCACCTTTGCATAGCAGGTTGTCCAACTGAATGTTTCAAATTTTATGAAAATGAAATGGTTTTCCAGTATGAGGATTGTGTAGAATGTGGAACTTGTGATATTATGTGCGATCAAGGTGCAGTATCTTGGAATAATCCTCGTGGAACATATGGTGTAAAATATAGCCAAGGATAATAAATCTCAGTCAATATACATTAAAAAATTAAAATAAAATTATAATGAATTTGAAATGATCTTTTTTAACTTGACTTAATTATTATAAATATTTTATAGTTGAGCAGAGGTATTTTTAATTTAAAGAGCAGGAGAGGGTATTTTGGTTATTTCTATTTTATACTAGTACTGGATTTTTCTTGACAATGTCTAGATTTTCCCAATAACTACCAAGACCGATATAATGACCGACTTTTGTATGAGCAAATACAATGAATACAAACATTTCTATTAGGTGATCATCGACAAATGGGTTATTTGTTAAAGGTAAAGATGCGAGGTACATGAGGAACATCATTAATGCACCAGAGTATCCTGCTACTCTCATGCCGATACCCAAAATTAAACATACACCTATTGCGAATAGTCCAAAGATGAAGAGAAATTCAGTTAACCAGTGTCCGGCCATTGGTTGGAATAACCATGCAAGTGGTTTTCCTTCTTGACCCATATATAAAAAGCCGTAAGTGGCTTTTCCGCCATTTATAATAGCTTTTTCAGATTTTGTGGCATATCCTAGACCAAATATTTTATCAATAGAGGCCCAAAGAAATTGCCACCCAATTAGAATCCTAAGAATTCCAAATGGATAATTTGATACATTCTTTGTTTTTTCCATGAGGCATCACTGAGACCTGAGTCTCACATAATTATACGATTTGGTTGCATTTAAAGTGAATGGTGATTAGAAGAAATATATCATCATTTACTCATACAATAATATCTTTTTTCCGAAATTTATATTTAATTTCAGGATTATTTCACTTTTATATACATTTATTTAATTATTATTCTATAATTATACACCAATATATGGACTTTTGCATTAATCCACCCAATTACATTTATTTTAAGCAATTCATCAAATATACAATTTATATAATTACCATTCTACCATCCACTACTTGTACAATTAACGATTTATATATATTTTTAAAAAAATTAGATTCTGCTCAAATACCGGAAGCAATATCAAATACATTCCAAGCAATAATTAAAATTAATAAAAAGCCCCCAAAGAAAAGTAATCTTTTTACTTTTTCTCTTTGTTCATTATTACTAGTAGATTTTGAACTATTTCCACTCATCTATATTCTAAATATATAACCTACTTAAGAATACTATTTTTTGATATTATGTTGATATTGACTCTTTTCAAAAATTAATTCAAATAATTAATCCGAATTATTATATTAAGACATATGTTTTACAACAGCTTTTCCAAATTCAGTCGTTGAGATTGGAGTTACATCATCTAGTTGTCGAGCCAAATCATAAGTTACTTCTTTATTCACGATAGCCCCTTGCAAACCTTTGTGGATTAATTCTGATGCTTCATCCCATCCAAGATATTCTAACATAATTGCAGCAGATAGTAATAAAGACCCAGGATTTACCTTATCCATATTTGTATATTTAGGAGCTGTACCATGTGTTGCTTCAGCTACAAATACACCAGTTTCGTAATTTATATTCGCTCCTGGAGCCATTCCAATGCCACCGACCAAGGCAGCAGCAGCATCGCTTAAATAATCACCATTGAGATTCATGGTTGCTAATACGGAAAATTCAGAAGATCTCAATAGAATGTGTTGAAAGGTAACATCCGCGATTCTGTCATTTACAAGAAGTTTTCCTTCAGGCATATTACCATTATAGTCCTTCCATAATTCATCCTCAGTTACTATAAAATCTCGAAATTCTTCCTTAGCCACTTCATAACCCCAATTTTTAAATGCACCTTCTGTATATTTCATAATATTTCCTTTATGAACTAAAGTAACCACTGGTTTTTTCTTTGCAATTGCATATTGAATTGCAGCTCGCACTAATCTTTTTGAACCAGACAATGAAATTGGTTTAATTCCAATTCCTGAATCATCATTAATTGTTTTACCCATAGAGCGTAATAATTCAATTAATTGTTTTTGTTCAGGGTCTGTATGTTTAAATTCTATGCCAGAATAAACATCTTCACTATTCTCCCTGAATATGGTCAAATCTACCTCTTCAGGATATTTTATCCTAGTAGGTGTACCTTGATAATACCGAACTGGTCTTACACATGTGTATAAATCTAATATTTGCCTGATACCAACATTTAATGACCTAAAACCCTCACCAATTGGTGTAGTTAACGGCCCTTTTATTGTAACTAGATACTCATTTATTGCTTTAATTGTATCCTGAGGAAGATAGGCATTTCGTTGTTCATCAACAGGTCTTTTAACCAATTCACCATCAGTTAAATTAGGATGATAAAATGATCTTGCCTCATCACCACAATAAATTTTGAACCATGTTATTTTCCTAGTACCACCATATGCCTTTTCTACTGCAGCATTGACTGTGGGGATCATTGCATTTGTTATGTCAGGACCAATTCCATCTCCAGAGATATACGGAATTATTGGATTGTTGGGAACAATTAATTTACCATCTTGAATTGTAATTTTTTCACCATCTGTAGGAGGAGTAATTTTTTCATACACAATTGATAAATTAATTCCCCAAATAAAACTATGCAGTTTATGAGATTAACTATTGATAAAAATTTATTTGGTAAAATGGAAATTGTTTTATTTTAATAATTTAAGTAAATCACAAGCTAGAATAAGAAATTGTTTTTGAAAAATTGGTTTATCATTATTATATGCATTTGACAACCTTAATATTTATATACAAACGTTTACTTATTTTAAAACTGTAAAACATTTACAAAACCAAAAGGACAAATTTTAAAGTGATTTTATATGGCTGAAACAGTTTTAGATACTCATTCAATGCAACAATACCTTTTCTTTAAACTAGATTCAGAAAATGTAGCAATTAAACTTGATAATATTGAAACAATCCAACTTTCTACAGAAGTAGTGCCCATACCAAGGGCACCAAAATTTGTATTAGGTGTAACTAATGTAGAAAACACCATTATTCCAGTTATTAATTTAGAATACTTTGTGAATGATAAACAAACAATTGATATTGACAATGCAATTATTATTGTAGTATCAAATGAAGATACAATATTTGGATTATATTCTTCCTCACTCCCAATAGTTGTCACAAACATTGAAGAAATTAAAGAAAGAAGTGAGAAAATACCCACTAATTGGCAGGTCGGTACATTCAAATCTGAATCAATAGAGAGGTTAACTTTACTTGATCCTGCAAAATTTTGGATTTCACTTGGTGATACAGAAATTATATCTCCTGTATTACAAATAGATCAATCCTTACAACAGGTAAAAGAAAAGGATTCCAAGGAAGCAAAGAAAGAAGAGAAAACAGCTACTGAGACCAAGAAACCCAAGGAAGAAGCAGATAAAAAAGCTGCAGAGACCAAGAAACCCAAGGAAGAAGATAAAAAAGCTGCAGATATCAATGAAGAAGATGCAGATAGCTCAGATGATGATAAAAAGAAATCAAAAGGGAAGAAAAAATCATAGAATCAATAATTTGATTGATTTTATGATTTAAATTTAGGTAGGAATAATATAAATGAGTGGACGAACTGTTAGAGGTAAAGACCCAGCAAAATTTACACAGGTTGATGAAAATATTATACTGTGTAAAATTTCAGGATACCAATTTTCCATAGAAGAATTGAGTGTAATTGAAATATTACCAATACAAGTACAAATAAGTAGTGTCCCTGGCTCTCCAAAATGGGTCAAAGGAGTATTTGATTTCCATGGAGACAGCATTCCAATAATATCACTAGCCAGTTGGTTAGAGCTATCAGAGAATGACAATAATGCGAATATATGTATAGTTTTAAAATCGCAGAATAAGACTTTTGCAATATTATCAGAAACTGTTACAACCATTACAAAACCTGATAAATCTTATTTCAAACATCCAGGCGATAAAGTATTAAAAAATCTTCTATATAAGAATATATTCAATTATGCCGATGAAAAAACATTCGTATTAAATGTTGATGTTATTGCGGAAAATTTTGCTCAAGATACCTTATCTGCAAATTGGAAGTTATGGATGGAATTTGTCCATACACAAAAAGAAAGTATTAAACTCAAGGAAGGACCCCGTAAGAAAAGTGTCACTCAAAATTTAGCCAAATTAGAATATAGAGGTTTAAAAATATTATTAACAGTAGATGATTCTTTTAATATCTATCCAGATACTAATGTTTTCCATGAATTACAAAATTTCCCAAATTATTATATTGGAACAGTTGATCTAGACAATAGAGTATCGGTGGCAATTGATTTTTCTAAATTCTTAAAACTCCCATTCGTAGAAGTGGAAGGAAAACATGTGTATCTTAAGTTAGGTGACTTCATGGGTGATATTGCCATGAAAGTACCAGTTCCTAATATCATTCACGTTGATATTGAGAAATCCAGAACTCTAACCAAAAAAACATCTAAATTAAATGTACCTTCAGCGAAGTATATTTTATTAGAAAACGAAATTTATCTTTACATGGACTCTTCACAATTATTGAAATTTTTCCAAAATGAATTTATCAATATGTTGAAAGAGGAATGGCAAAAGAACATTCCAAAATGGGATATAAAACCAGAAGAAATAGCCATGCCTGAACACCACATTATCAAATCAACAAGGGTTGCAACTGAGACATCTGCACCAACATCAGTTGTTGTAGATGAGTATGTAGTTTGCGATCTAGGTCAAATAAAAATTGCTTTTGAGCAAAAGTATCTTTATCAGTTAATTAGTAATGATGTTGTAATTTCAAGTATCCCAGATGCACCAGAATGGGTTTTTGGAGTAATGGATCATGAAAGCGAAGATGTCGTTGTAATTGACATGGCAAAGTGGTTAGATATAAAAGTAAACCAAAATAATCCCAGAATGGTAGTATTGGAAATCTATAACCGGAAAATTAGTTTTCCCTGTCTGAATACTGAACTGGTTGAGAAATCGATTGCAGATCAATCTTACTTCAGAGAGACATTAATTAAAAAGAAAGGAATTCCATTTGGTAACATCTTTAGAGATGTAAAACATGGTTATGTATTCTTGTTAAACGAGGAACAGCTACTTTCTGCAGCTTACCAAACATATTTTCAAGACATTTGGAAAGAAAATTGGAATGAATTCCTACATATTGGTAAGGTCAACATAAAAACAACAATTAGCATGGAATTTCAACGTTTATCCGAGTTAGATTCAGTTATAACCAATATTGAAGGCCATTCCTTTGTACTACCAGTAGAATATATAGAAACCATTAGAGAAACAAATAAACAAGAATTACTATATCAGGGAATTCCAATCATTGCATATGACGGAAAATGGATCCCAACGATAAATTTGAATAATCTCATCTCGGATACACCTTCTGAATTTTCCCAATATGCCTTGGTTATAAATGATGGCTCTGTGCGTTATAACATTAATACAAACGATGTTAGATTAACTACAAAAGAAAGAAATTTAGTTAATGATAAGTCTTGGAATCATATTTTGAAAGAAAATGGAAGCATTGGATTGACCTCGTTAATACAAACTAGAGATGGAAACGCGTATGAATTCAATCCAGCCAAAGTAAAAGTACGATTAAGTGAAAAAAATAATCCAGCAACTCTGCAAAATATTGCAACCACCATTTCAAAAGCAAATATTGAACCTCCTGAATTAGATGAAGATATTGAATTGAAGAGTGATTCATATATGCAAATTTGGGAGAAAGATACAAAATTATTCCTTTCTATACAGGATACTGAACTAACTGATTTTGAAAATATTGCATTTAGTGTTGATGAAATTTCTATGATCTATTATGAACCTCAACCGGATATGACCATAGAAAAATGGTTAAACACCAATCTAACCGGGAAATATATTCACATCTACATAGAAACAATGAAGACAGGAAATAAAAAATTATTTGAAATACCTGCATCAAGTAAATTACTTGCAGTCCACAATGACAAAATTACCACAGAAGGAAAGAATACAATACTCTCATTAACAGATAAACAATACAAAATTATTTCTCCTGAAATCCTATTCAAATCATAAATTAAATATTATTTTCAAAAATTACATTAAATCATTTCTAATATTAATTTATTCACATACAAAGATTTTCAAGTATCAAGAAAATTCAATTTTATTATATTAAATCTTGAATATTACTCAAGAACATTATATAAAGTTACAATTAAATACTAAATATATTTATTAAATTAGCTCAACATTGAGATTATTAAGATTTGAAAGTCAGAGTATCTATTTGTTTCATATATAATATTAATTCAACAAATTAATCGAAAAATTACCTTCATATTTCATCTATAACATATTTTAAATAGCCTTACACAATTTCGTGTAAATAAATACAAACTACATCGCATCACCTTAAACCTTATATAGAATACAGTAGTTACAATATATTTAACTAATAAATTGGTGAATATCAATGGCACGAATATTAATTGTTGATGATTCAAATTATCTAAGAGCAACCTTAAGAACGGCTTTTGAGAAAGCAGGACACGAAGTAGTAGCAGAGGCTGATAATGGTGAAGATGCAGTTGAACAATATGCAAAACACCGCCCAGATGCATGCACTATGGATATTGTCATGCCAAAAGGAAACGGATTACAAGCAATCACACAAATTATGGAATTTGACCCAGATGCTAGAATTATAGTAATTACTGCACTTGGACATGAACCTATGATCAGAAAAGCATTAAGCTTTGGAGCATTGAACTTTGTTATTAAACCTGCTGAAACAGAAGAAGTGTTACAAGCAGTAGATGGTGTACTAAGTGGAATGTAAACTTCTGATGAAGAGGTTGACTTAATAAAATGTCTGGAAACACAATAAATTGGGATCCTTGGCTAGACGATATCGAAAGAAGTCTAGAAATGATGGGTCCTGCAATAGAAGTTTTAAAAACGAATTCTTCAGATATGAAATCCATTGAAGATATGAAGGTAGTACTACATTCAGTCAAAGGATTAATGGATTCAGTTGGTTTAAAAACCAGTACCCAGACTGTATTCCAAATTGAAGAAAATGTACATCAGGAGATGGATTCATTATCTGGTGAAACAATTAGTCAATTGGAAAAAGTATTTGCAAGACTTTCTGATCTAGTAAAAACAATTCAAAAGAATAAACCATCCGCAGATGGTATTTTGGATTTAGATAAGTCATCTGGTTTTGAAGCAATTCTTGTTACATTTGGAAAAGAATACCACATAGAAATTGAAGTTAAAGCAGAAAAATCACTGCGATCGGCAAGAGCTTTGTCAATACTCAATTCTATAAAGAGATTTTCAGTTATAAAAGAAAGTACTCCAGCAGAGGAAGATCTATATTTAGATGCTAACTTCGATTTTCTTATACTTGAAGTAACATCTAGAGACCATTTAGAAGATATCCAAAAAAGAATTTCAACACTTCCCAGTGTAGGTAATGTATTAGTAGAAGAAGTTGCAGCTAAAGAAGAAGTAACTGATACCATAGAAGGTCTAGATCAAAGCATCACCATTCGTGTACCACTAATAAACATCCGTGCAGTTGAAAATGGTTTAGCTACATTAAGTACCCATGTTGAAGCACTTAAATCAGAAGTTATCTCAACAAAAGGAATTGAAGAACTAGTTGGAATTGAAAGAGCTTTCGAAAGAATTCAGGGTGATCTCAGAAAAATGAGAAAAGTACCTCTAGACTCTATCACTTCCTCATTACCAGTCATGGTAAAAAGATTATCAAAAGAAGTAGGAAAAGACGCAGAGCTCCTTGTGCAAGGTAGATTTGTTACTCTTGATAGAGCTCTTGCGAATTATCTTGTAGATCCAATTACTCAGATCATCAGAAATTCAATTTCTCATGGTATTGAACCAATGAAAGATCGAAGAAAGGCAAGAAAACCCCCAGTTGGCCGTCTTATCATAAATGCTTCCCTTGAACGAGATAAAATACGAATTAAAGTCAGCGATGACGGTAAAGGTATTGACAAAGAAGCTCTTCTAGCAAAAGCAAAAGAACTCGGAATCAACAAAGGAAAAAATGTCTCAGATCAAGAAGTGTTTAACCTAATCTTTGAACGTGGTATATCAACAGCAACAGCAGATGGATTATCTGGAAGAGGTGTTGGTATGTTCGGTGCTAAAGAGAGACTTTCTCAAATTGGAGGGTCAATCACAGTAGAATCTACACCAGAAAAAGGTACTACATTTATTATTGAATTTTCAGATCCAGATGCTTTAAGCAAGAATCTAATTTTCAATATTAATAAAGGTACATATGCAATTCCATCATCTGAAGTTGAAGAAATTATCATCATAAAACCCAAAGAATTAGTCTTCCAATCAAATACAAAAGCTGAATACTACTATAAAAATAAATTATTACCAGTAACTGTTATGAAAAATTTGATGGGAAATGATACTGATATCAGGAAAGATAAGGATAGCAAAATTCTGCTTGTATGCCGAGGTAAAACCAGTCTGATTGGAATTCTTGTAGATAATTTACTTGATGAAAGACTAGTAAATATTAGACCATTAAACCCATTACTTCAGAGTTATGAGTTGTTCAATGGCACCCTTACTGGAAGGGAAAGAGAAGTTATTCTCGTTATAAATCCAGCATCAATAAAGTAGGTGAAAGACCAACTTTAAACAAATTAAAAAATAGGTGAAAAAAAATGTCAAAAACAGTATTCGATGAAAAAATGTTAGAAGCAATATTCGATCAGAAATTGTCACAAGAGAGTTTGCGATCGAGTGGGTACAAATTACAAAAACCAAATTTGCAATTCAGTAATTTTGGTGCACAGTTGAGGGAGATTTAATTTAGTTTTTGGTGAACAATTTATGACAAATACAAATTTCGATAAAAAGATGCTAGAAGCCTTCTCTGAGGCTGGAAACGTCGGTGCAGGGCATTCTGCCATCGCTCTGACCAAAATTTTCAGCAGAGAGGTCGATATGACAGTGCCATTTATTAGACAAGGAACGCCCAATGAGATACTAGGTACATTTGACCTAGCAGAGGACGATATGGTTGGGTACCAAATTACAGATATAAATAATCCTTTAAGATATAAATTGTCAGTTCTGTTCAAAAAGAGTGTTATGAAAAGTATTCTGGATTTAATGGCTTTAAGCATTAATACAGAGATCATCGGTCTTGAGTCCTTTACAGATATGCAAAAATCGTTGATCCAAGAGGTAGGATCGACAATTTTATTAAGATATATTGCTGCATTGAACAAAATGTTAAAGGTCGAGTCAATGCCAGAAACTGCGCCAGTCTTATTCATGGATAAGGCATTGCCAGTATTGAGGCAAATCGGTTATGATCAAAGTGATGATGCAAGTCTAATCTTCATACAATTAGATCTATTTACAGATGAACATAAATTTGAATGTCATCTATTCATCCAACCTCATGAAGCAGATGTTGAAGATTATAGAAAAGCATTTTTTGGATAAGAAAATAATTACAATACAGACTTTCGATTTACAAATTAAGATTTGATTAAGTTTATTTCAATTTATAGATTCTGATAATTATAGTTTAAACTAACCTGTCATTGATAATTCGATTAACTCAACTATAATCTGAATAGCAAGGTGAACTAGTTGAGTTAAACCAAAATTTATATCAAAAATAAATATTGTTATACCGATTCAGTGTTGGAATTATGATTTATTAGTCATTTAGTAAATAATTTAATTTAGATATAAAATCCATAGTTTATCTATTTAACGGCTTCCTTGTTAAATTAATTACCTTTGTATATCCAAATTAGCGTAATTATAACTAATATCGGATAAAACTTAAATTATATGTAGATAAATCTAAAAGTTCATTCAGACTATACAAAGGTATTTATATAAAAAATCAGTAATTTTTAGTATAAATGTCGGCTGATGATGGAGCACAGATCGAAAATTCAGGCATTCAAAATAAGGATAATGAATGGCAAATAGCATCAGTCATCATATTTAATGATCAAGGGCTTCCAATTTTCTCCAAAAATTTTGTAGATTTGGACTTGGAAATAGGATCAAATATGGTTCTTGGGTTTATTGATTCACTCAATTCTTTTGCTGAAAATGAGTTCAAGGAAAAACTCTATGAATTGGGAATGGGTGCTATCAGATTATTATTTCATCACCAAAATAATTTTGTAATCTTAATAGGTGCAATAGTTGGTAAAAATGTACCTACTGGAAGAAATTCCGAATTTAATAAAAAGATAAATGAAATTATGTTTACTATTTTAAGTGGACTTGGTTATTTATTGTACAATGATGAATATGATCTTCCCGAAGAACTACTTGGATCTGTGGTTAATAATATAGTTGCTGCTGTGAATAAAATTGAAAAGAATTTTCCTGATGAGTTGAATCAAAAATACATTTCAGGAACTTCTGAGGATTGGAATATTTCAGCTGCATTAATGTTTGATGAAACCGGAACGCCCATTTGTACAAGAGCATATGATGGACAAGTGCTAAAAGATGACCCTATGTTGATTACTAGTTTTCTTTCTGCAATTAACTCATTTAGTAAGGTCATTCTTAAAGAAGGATTGGATGAAATAGTCTTGAGTAGATTTAGAATTTATTTTAGACTAACTCCATCAAAACTCTATGCAACAGTTATAGAAATGACTAATGAGAATCTTGCGATTTTTTATAATTCAAATATTTCTACATATATTCGAGATTTGAT
>JAOUKW010000349.1 GCA_029882335.1 Candidatus Heimdallarchaeota archaeon
GTGGTAAATGTAATATTATGGTTAATACGCATTTGAATGCAGCAATTAACCTGGCTTCGTCCACGATCCGAAGCAGAAGCTGATTTCAGCTAGTTTGGCAGATTTTCCAAACTTAAAGATCTAGTGTTAATTATCAGATATAATTAAAATACTTCATATACAAAAAAGATCAGAAGAGAACATAAATAGTTTATACTTCAATTCCAAAACCAAATTAGAACTCATTTGGTCAATTTATATCCAACTGATGATAATGGTTACATTTTTCATTAAAATGAGACCCTTATCTTTTTTTCATCAAAGAAAATTATGTATCTTTTTCGATATTATCCTTCAGATCTTCAAAATTTAGTTTAAAATGATCGGAATGTAAAAATCCTTCTGGATCTTCATTAAATTCTTCAACACACTCATTTTCACAAAAATAGATGATTTTACCCTTGTAAACTATTGATGGTTGTTGATCTATGGAGCGAATACTACAGCAAGATGATGTATTACATGCAGTGATTATATCAATTTGATCTGAATTTTCCATAATTATTCTTTAAATCATTGTTATTTTAGCATTATGATCTATTCTAAAATTTATTGATACTATCATCCATCTTCATTGAATATATGAACCACAATTTGGATACTATCATTTTAAAAGGTAATAATTCGTATTATTTATTTATTGAAATCATATATTGAATAATGTCTGAATATGGAAATTAAATTCGGGTCTATTTTTTTATAACTTTTTATTTTTCTGGTAATAATTAGCCAACTAATACAAGATTTAAATTGCATCACCGCTTGTCTGTTTTTCCTAATATTACGTAAGAAATGATTGTAATGCCTTAGAATACTTAGAAAATTCTTGTAAACCTTGTGGTGTGAGATTATACGTGGTAATAAACCTACTTCCATTATATATTTTCTCTTTGGATATCATCCCAAATTCAATTAGGATGTCACAGTGTTTTCCTAAATTTCCAGAGCTAAAATCAAGTTTCTTTTTTAATTCATTAAAAGAGACATTTTGATTATTGTTTAAATAAATCAATATTGATAGTCTGGGAAGAGTATGAATAATATTATTAATAGAATTCCTAAAATTTGCGGTAATATTTTTCTTAATTGTTTCAT
This sequence comes from Candidatus Heimdallarchaeota archaeon, assembly GCA_029882335.1. Classification (GTDB taxonomy): domain Archaea; phylum Asgardarchaeota; class Heimdallarchaeia; order Heimdallarchaeales; family Kariarchaeaceae; genus JAOUKW01. The sequence continues at coordinate 1,135 of JAOUKW010000349.1, forward strand.
CTATTACTTCTAGTTGTTTTGAACTTAACTGATCAATGATTGATAAAGCAAGTTCATTATTCAATTGATTTGAAATCAATTCTGCTTTCTTATAATATTCTTTGGCTTTTGCAAAATCAACATTTGAAATGGCTATGAAACATTCTATTAAATATAGATGGAATTGATATTTTCCCTTAAGTTCGATTGATAATATTTCTATCTTGTGTAGGATACTTTTAGCATGAGTTAATATTTTTATCTCGGATTGATCTTGAATTATCTTGAAATCATCTGCATCTGGATTTATTTCATACATATTCGGTATATCAGCACCATAAGATTTTGCATTTTCAAGAACAAGTTCAAACAATAGAAAATGTGCATAAATTATCAAATCGTAATCCACAATTTCTTCATTAATTATTGCTTCCAAGATTTCTCGTGCATCATTTCTAAGAATTTTATTACCGGTAGCTGTATAATAAAATACATGAGCTAAATTATATTTTAATATTACTAATTTATTAGTTGTTGACTTCCTTAACTCGGATAATTCTAGAAGATATGGTTCAATTTCGGTTAATTTACCCATTTTAACCAACAAATAAGTTATATTATATAGGGCATTAGATAAATCATATTCATCACCAATAGATCTTTTTAATTCTAAACTCTCCTTAAATAAATCTAATGATTTTTGTAATTGACCTGTTTCACTATGTAATGAAGCTAAATTATTGTAAATATAGCTAATAAATTTACTAAAACATATGTTCTTGCATTTCAATAACGCAGTTTCGTATAAATTCAATACAGTACTATATTCAGTAACACCATCATAAGTCATGGCAATATTGATATAAGCAAGTGGAATACGATCTTTACTTTCTAATTTGTTATACAAATTCAAACTTTCATTATAATATTTTCGGGCCAATAAACGATCCCCCCTTCGAAAATATATAGTTCCAAGTGTTAAATAGGCAGTTGCTAAACCATATTCATTTTGAACCTCGTTATGTAACACTCTTGCTAGATTGTTATAATGTTCGGATAAATCAAGATCCAATCCTCTTGAGTATGTAATTGATGCTAAATTATAGATATTTGCAATCCATTCCTTCTCCCACTCACCATAATCTGAAAGTTTTTCTAAGATTATCTCTGTGTCCTTTAAAATATTTATTACTTCATTGAACTTTCCGTTATACAGAGCAATTAATCCTTTGACATAATTATATGCCACCATTGAGGCTAAATCGTCTTTGTTTTCGTGAGAGATTGCATTAATATTATACTTAGCTGTTGAAATATCTTCCATTCCATAATACCCAAGTATCAAATAAATTGTTTCAAAATAGGAAATATGTGCAATAGTTGATATTTCATCTATTAATGTTTTATATTCACCCTTTTCAATCATTTTTTTGAATTTGGATATATTCACAAATATTTATCATTGGAATATCAATTATTACTTTCTGTTATTGTGTAAAATAAAATGGAATAAAATTCTAAAATCAAGATAAAATTGATTACTGAAAATAATATTATAAAATTGTTTATTGTATTGTTTTATACCTACGATTTACCATTATAAAGGCAAAGAGGGTTAATGCAGAAATAAAAATATTAAAACCAGGCAAACCTGAGAATGACCCATTATCATCTTCATTTGATGATGATTCATTATTTTGTGTACTACTTGAATTGGAACTCGGGTTTGACTGGATAATTTGAGTTACAGTTACAATTACTGTATCTGTTGCAAAATTTCCATTTTTATCCATTATTAAAATAGTAAAATTATAAGTCCCTACAATTAAACCATCTATATTTATGGTAATTGTACCATTAACTAGATAATTATTTGACTCAATTATTGAGTTATTTTTATAAATTGTATAGTTTCCACTATTTTTATCACTCATTACCCAGCTGATTGTATTTCCAGTATTTTCATATTCATAAGAGACATCACTTGGTTGTGAAATTATCGGTGGATTGGTGTCATATTCAACTACCACTACGAAAACTTGGTCAATAGTTATATTACCATTACTATCATTTAATTTGAGTTCAAAAGAATAGTTTCCCGCAGTTAGATGAGAAATATCAATAGATAATTGTCCGCTAACCCAAATTCCAGAGTCTACAACAATTCCATCTTGAGAGATTGTATAATTACCAGGGTTACTATCTGATACACCCCAAATGATACTATGTGATACACCATCTCCTTCTTCAAAGCTAATATCATTAGGAGATGAAACTACCGGTGCAGGTCCTCTTGTTATAGTTATCAGTACTGTATCACTAACAGAATTGTTATTCAAATCATATATAGTAAGTGTAATTTCATACGTCCCCAGTGGAAAAAATGAAAATTCAACTGCAAAGACACCCGAAGTCCAATTTCCATGATACATAAGAGTTCCATTCATACTAATGGTTAAATTCCCAGGATTTGTATCATAAATAGTCCAGTTAACCCAGTGTAATAGTCCATCTCCTCGTTCAAAAGTTATATCAGGTGGACTACTTATAGATGGTGGCGAGCCTAAAGTGACAACAAGAATTACAGTATCTTGTGCTACATTCCCGTTTGCATCAATGGCAACTAAAGTAAAATTATAGGTTCCAGCATCAAGAGATGAAACATTAACTGTTAGTAAAGATGAGTCCCAATTACCAGTAGAATGAACGATACCATTTATATAAACAGTATAAGTGCCAGGATCAGTATCAGTAATAGTCCAATATATGTAATTTAGAGAATTATCATGCTGAATATAGGTTAAATCATTTGGATGATTAATTGTAGGAGGATTTCCAGTGGTTACAGTAACAATGACAATATCTTTTACAATATTACCATTTGTATCATTTAGAGTAATTTCAAATGTGTAAACACCTTTGCTCAATCCTCCAACATCAGTAGAAATAAATCCGGTTGTCCAAAATCCTTCTGAAACTACTAAACCATCTCGAGTAATTGTGTAATTTCCGGGATTTGTGTCAGTAACGCTCCAATTAAGCAAATGAATAAGACCATCCCCGGCTCCATAAGTAAAATCATTCGGAGAAGAAACAATAGGAGAAGGACCTTTAATAATCGTTATGATAACAGAATCACTTACAGAATTATTATTCAAATCATATAGAGTTAGTGTAATTTCATATATACCCAGTGGAAAAAAGGAAAATTCAACAGGAAATACTCCAGAAGTCCAATTTCCTTCATACAATATCGTTCCATCCATACTAATGG
>JAOUKW010000036.1 GCA_029882335.1 Candidatus Heimdallarchaeota archaeon
TGGTCTCTAATAGGTATTCTTCACTTAAGAGGATTTTTAGCCCATCTTTACAATGGAAGAGAAAATAAAACCTCCAGTATTCATAGACGTGTGTGCTCAATAAAGGCATTTTATAAGTATCTCCATGCAAATAAATTAGTAGATGAAGATCCAGCAGATGGGTTAAAATATCCCAAAAGACCCTCATCAATACCTAAATTTCTTGAAGTTGAAACTATACAATCATTAATTGATGAAACATCTAATCCTCTTCATCGAACAATCGTGGAGGTACTATATTCAACTGGTGCAAGATGTAATGAGATCAGATCCATGAATTTAGAGGATATTAATTTTAGAGATGGTAGTATTACGATTAGAGGTGGAAAAGGTGGAAAAGATAGATTAGTTTTACTTTCTGATCGAGCAACAAATATATTACAAGATTACTTAAAAAATTATAGGACAAGATTATTAACTAGGGCAATGAAGAAAAAAGAACTTGATGATGATTCTTTGAAAGCAGTGTTTGTTAGTAATCGAGGTACTCGTATTTCCAATCGAACCATTCAACATTTCATTGCAAAATTATCAGAAGATGCTGGAGTTAAACACACCACTCCCCATATGTTAAGACACAGCTTTGCATCTCATTTAGTAATGAATAAAACAAATATTCGTGTGGTTCAACAATTATTGGGGCATTCATCACTAGATACAACTCAAATATATGCAAATATTACCCCTGAATTCTTAAAATCAGAATTTGATGGTGCATTACCTCTAAAATAGTTTACTTCATATCTTTATTATAAATATCAAAACCAATTATTTTGTCTAATTCTTCCAAATCTGAACAAACTCAAGCAACATTATTTTATTTACTATTCAAGAACAAAATTCATGATATTAGGAAAAAATATGATGACCTTTGCAGATACTAATGCAAAACCACATTATAATCCAGATCTTTTACTTGAACCTATCAAAATGGTTCTACGATTACATATTGATATTGAAAAAAGGGAAGTCAAAGGATCGAATACTATTACTCTTCGAGCAAATCAAAATGGCAATCACATTCAACTCAATGCAGTTGATTTTACTGAATTAGAAGTAATTGATCTAAATGGTAACTGGTCATATGATGATAAGGTACTGGATATTCGCTTTTCGCAGGATATATTAAGAGGGGAAACCATTGATATAAAAATTAATTACAGGGTTACAAATCCAGTTGGAGGGTTGTATTTCTCTTTTCCAGATACGATATATCCCAATCGAGGCGAATATGTAATCTCAGATCATGAAAGTGAAAGGGCACGATATTGGATTCCCTGTATTGATTTACCCATAGTAAGAACTAAACTAGAATGGATTCTGACAAGTAATGAAAAATATATCATTTTGGCGAATGGAAATAAAATTTCTGACACCATTGAAAATGGCTTCAAAACAACTCATTGGATACATGATTTTCCTTGTCCATCATATTTGGCTGTAATTGCAATTGGAAAGTTTTCAGAGTATATTGATGAAGATACTGATGCTGGAAAAGGGAAGATACCTGTGGCTTATTACTGTCCTGATAATATATCTAGTTCAATTTTAAAGACTACATTTGATAACACTCCTTCAATGATAAAATGGTATATTAATAAATTCAATATGTCAATGGAGTGGACTAAATACTATCAAATTGCCGTACCTAAAACATCAGGAGCTATGGAAAATCAAACATTGGTAACTTGGGATAGCTTAATACTTACTGATGAAGAATATAAAAAAGACATTGGCTATATTGTAGATTCAGTCAATGTTCATGAGATGGCACATACATTTTTCGGAGATCAGGTTGTTATTAAGGATTTCAGTCATGGATGGTTGAAAGAAAGTTGGGCTACTTATGTTTCTGCACTTTATTTAGAAGATCATAAATCTTCAGACGAATTTGATTATTCTATGTACCTTAATGCACAGAGATATTTTGATGAAGTAAAAAATCGTTATACACGACCAATTGTAACCCGTAAATATGAATCTTCATGGCAGATGTTTGATTCGCATTTATATCCAGGTGGAGCTTGGAGAATTCATATGCTTCGAAAAATGATTGGTGAATCAATGTTTTGGACTGCAATTCATGATTATTTAAGGACTTATAACGAAAAGGTTGTTCAAACCAATGATTTTCGTGAAATGCTAGAAAAACATTCAGGATTAAATCTCGAGAAGTTTTTTGATCAGTGGTTATTTGAACCAATGGGATATCCAATCTTTAAACTTAATTTTATATATGAATCTGAAAAAAATAATGGTAAATTGACAATCATACAAGAACAACTGAAAAATGATAACCTTCCATTTCATGTATCTGTAGAAATTGCTTGGTTTGTTAATAAAACAAAGTATAGTAAAACTGTAGATATTGTGGATAAATTAACTGTTGTAGAAATTTCTGCAGAAACCAAACCGGATTATATAAGAATAGATCCTGATAATAAATTATTATATGATATTATTTACGAACCATCATTTAAAGAGATGGTGAGTCAATTAAAAGAATCAGATGTAATTGGAAGGATCCAAGCAGCAAAATTTTTAATTGCAACCGGCAAGAAAAATGCATTTGAGGAAATTAAAAATTTCATTACAAGAGAAGAATTTTTTGGCGTAAGGTCTGAGGTTGCTGAAATATTAGGTAAATCACAGTCTCCGTATGCCATAAAAATACTTATTGAAATGTTATCAATAGAGGTCAATCCCAGAGTGATTTCATCCATTCTAATAGCAATGGGTCAATACCAAAATATTTCAATAGAAACCGTACTTCTTAATTATATAACTCATGCACCTACACCGTTAACAAGATCAAATACCTTAATTTCGATTGGAAAACAACGAAATTCAAAGAATACTGATTTTCTTAAAAAGTATACTGAATATAATGATTTCAATGATATAACGAAAAGAGGTGCATATAACGCATTAGGTGAAAATCGTGATTTAACAGTAATCGACTTTTTAATTGATAAATCAATTTATGGTGTTGAATCAGAAATAGTCCGAAAATTTGTTATGGTTGCATTGGGTAATTTAGGTAAATGGTCTGAAAAACTAGAGCAACAAAAAACATTAGATCAATTATTAATCAATTTGCAGGAAGATGACTATAGAGTTCGTCAATTCATTTATCCTATTGTTGCTGGATACTATGATAATCGTGTAATACCTGCACTAAAATCTCTATGCGGACGTCATCCATTTCAAGAACAAGTTTCAATAAAAAAATCTATACTTAGTGTAGGTACAAGTTCTTCTTCTGAGATAAATAAATTACAAACAAAAATAGAAGAAATTCAAAATAAATTAATGAGTTTGGAAGAAAAAATCCAGTCAACAAATTCAAAATAAGTTAATACTATACAAAATCTTTAAGAATATTTTTCAATGCATCTATATCTTTTTCGGCACCACGTCGAACAACACTACCAAATTTAGTAATTGTAGGATCTTGCTCTTCATATGTTAGAACATTTTTATTTTGGTAGATAATCCCAATTGGTATTTTATCTCCCCATTCAAAAGATTTTAACATTGCTTCTTGGTAATTAGATGGATCATGATCTGTTTCTTCCAATTTATATACACGTTCTTTGAAGAAATCAAATGTATTTACTTTATTAAAGGTAACACAAGGAGACATATCATCAATAAATGCAAAACCTTTATGTTTTATTGCTTCACTTAATATTTCTGCAAAATGATTTTTATCTCCCGACGATGTTCTTGCTACAAATGTGGCACCAGCTGCAAGAGCTAAAGTGATTGGATTAAATGGTGGTTCAATATTCCCATATGGAGTACTCCTTGTTTTTCTTCCCAATCCAGAGGTTGGAGAAGCTTGATTTACAGTTAATCCATAAACTGCATTATCCATCACGATATATGTTAAATTCATATTTCTTCTTGCTCCATGAAGGAAACCACCTATACCAATTGCAAGTCCATCGCCATCTCCACCGGTAACTACTACATTTAAATCCGGGTTTGCAAGTTTTACACCTTCTGCAACAGGTATTGCTCTTCCATGAAGTGTGTGTAATCCATATCCTGCTACAAAATGTGGTAAATTTGAAGAACATCCGATTCCTGACACTACAACAGTTTCATGTGGTTGCAATTGTAATTCTACAAAACTATTTTTCACCGCGTTTAATACAGCAAAGTCACCACAACCAGGACACCATGTTGGTTGAATTGATGCCCAATCTTTTATTGTTAATTGTAATTCTGTAATTTCTGTAACCATATTCATCACTCCTTATTTAGTAATTTCTTAACTTCCATACCAATTTCCCTTGGTAAAATGTATTCTCCATCAAAACGGAGATATTTATGCTTTAATAGAAATCCTGTTTCTGCCCTGATATGTCTTGCCATCTGACCTGTGTAATTGGCTTCGACCATTAAAATTGGTATTTGCTTGGATTCAAAATCTTCAAGGATTTCTTTTACTTCTTTTGCATGGAAAGGTAGTATATACTTGAGATGTAATTGGGAAGATTTGATACCTACTTTCAATAGATCTGCTCTTGCTTCATTGATAACATCATATGAACTACCCCATCCAACAATTAGTATATCTGGATGGTCTGCATTACTTTCTACCTGTGGTGGTGGTAATTCAGTTAATAGTAGATCCATTTTACCCATTCTTTTATTCATTTGTTTTATTCGAACTTGAATGGCTTCTGGAAATCCTGCTCTTCGATCCGAAACTAACTTTCCATCTTCATCATGTTCATCACTCCCAGCATCATGTTCTCCACCTTTTACACCGGGTATTGCTCGAGGTGAGATACCATCTTCAGTCAATTTATATCTTAGGTAAGGTTGTTCTTCAACAGGAATCTCTTCTAGTATTAATTTACCCCTTTCAATAGGTATTTTCTCGAAATCCAATTCAGGAATTGTTTCAAAATGCTCTCCTAAGTATAAATCAGATGCAATCAAGACGGGTATTTGATATTTTTCTGCAATGTTTAAGGATTCTTGACCGAGATAAAATCCATCTTCAATTGTGGTTTGAGCAATGATTGCTCGTGGAAAATCACCTTGAGAAGCACCTAGCAGTTGATTTAAATCTCCCTGTTCTGTTTTAGTTGGTAAACCAGTTGATGGTCCTCCTCTGGCTACTTCAATAAAAACAACTGGAGCTTCAATAATAGAAGCAAATCCAATTGCTTCTGTCATTAATGCAAATCCACCACCAGATGTTGCACAAGCAGATCTCGCACCAGCGAAGCCGGCACCGACAGCAAAATTAGCTACATTAATCTCATCTTCCATTTGTTTTACTACACAACCGGCATTAGGACCATACTTAGCTAGAAACGCACCCACTGGTGTTGCTGGGGTCATGGGGTACCATGAATAAGATTGTAATCCACCTGCTAATAATCCGAGTGCTAATGCCTCATTTCCACCAATAAATACTTTTTCTGTTCGATCTTTGAGCTTTACATTATGATCTATTAATTTACAATTCTGTAATACCCATTCATAACCAGCTCGGGCAGCATCTATATTGATATTTACTACTTCTTCACCCTTTCTATCAAAAGCCTCATGTATTATTTCTTCTAGGTATTCTAATTTTAGACTATACAGAGCAATTGCTGCACCAACAAATACTGTATTTCTCAATATTTTAAGAGGAGAAAGTTTTCTTGCCAACTCTAATGCTGGAATATCTATTAACTCTACATCACTTGGTATAGGCTCATCTTTTATTCTGCTACCCTTAGAATCAAATAAAATAAAACCTCCTTTGGTCATTGTCGGAATTGCATCAACAATAAAACTATCTTTTCTTAAGGCGACTAATAATTCAATGTAATCTGCAGGGGCACGAACTTCCTGATTTGATGCCCGTATGCTATAACTAACATGGCCACCTCGAATAATTGATTGATATGCTCTAGATGCATGAACTTCAAGTCCAGATCTAGAACATATTTTTGCTAAGGTATCTCCCGAGGAAAAGATACCATCTCCATTTTCTCCTGAAATTCTTATAGAAATCTCATTAAATAGATCACTCACAAATTATCACCTGATATATCTATATAGGATACTCGAATTTATTCAATACATAAATCTATAAAAGTATAAAAGAATGGTTCATTCTATTACATCTTCAAAAATTTAAATAATTAACAAAAAAATATTGTTTTTAATCCGTATTATATTGCAATTTGGATATACTGCTTAAATTTTGAGTTATTAGTATCATAACTTTTGATATATCATTTTTATGGAATCTATTAGATTTTAAGAAATTATCTATTATAGCGCCTCTGTATTTGTTCTAAAGATTTTAATAGAAGTGATATGGTTAGAATTCTATCATAACATACTTAAAAAATATCACCTAAGTTGGTTTATCGGAGATATGGATCTAAAATTATCAGATAACAATATAAATGAAAATTATCCTGGATTTAATGAAATATGGAATCACAGACCGGAATTACAAAATTGGAGTTCTTCTTCGTGGTGGTTTTTTCTACTATTACCAAAACAAAAAACAGGATATGGACCAAAACAAATGATGTTCACTTATGCCTCTAGAGTTGGAAAAGAAATTAGTGTAAATAAAGTTTGGCAGAAAGGAATGCACTTAAATCGGAAACGTGAACCAGATGAATTCATGACAACTGTAGTTGGATGGATTAATGATGGACAACATGTACATGAAGAAATAGTTCACCAACCTTCATTAGCTAGATTATCACAAAACCAATGGTTGGAAGCTTGGGATGAGGAAGAAAAATATGGAGCATCTATTCACGCATCAAAAGAGAAGGAATTGGAGATTAATGCAAAATTTGAGGGAAAAGAAGGTTATGCACGATTTAAAATCTGGACTGATCCTAAATCCGAATTTTCACAACCTCAAATTACTGATATTCGTGCAGTAGATAATAAATTAGGTGGAACTCATTTGGTTGCATGGAGGAGAATCAATTTTAGTGGAGAATTCAAGCATCCATGTGGAACCGAACAATTAGAGGGTATTGGATACTTTCAAAGAGTTTGTATGAATGTACCTATGTTCCCATGGAAATGGCTTTGGGTTGCATTTGAGGATGGTAATGTTTTTTCTATGTTCATTCCTTATTTTGGAAGTCATATATTCCGACGGAATGATAATTTCTACAATCCAATTTTGGAACGGACTAAATTCAATTTAATGCCCACTAGTTATTTTTATGATTATACAAATGAGAAAGAATATGTATTTTCAAAGATAGATATTCTACCAATTGGAAAAAATGGTAAAATTGACAGATATAAACCACAATTTACCGTATATGCTGAGAATGATAAAGGTGATTATATTAAATTCATAATTAACGCACACGGTCATGCACAATTTTTGTTAAATCGAAGAGTAATTAAAAGATTATGGGAAACTAAATTTAATTATAATGAATTTATGGTGAAAGTAGAGAAATTACAGGGTAAATTAGGTGATTTACAACTTCCCTATAAGAATATGGGGGAAGGTTGGGGTAATTTAGAGTATACTTGGGGTTTATCAATTTAATTTTATCAGATATAGTATCGATACGTTAAAAAACATTTAATGGTATATTTATTGTTAAGATATGGAATCTTTTGATGAAAGTCATCACTTGAATAAAGAAATTTTACTAATTGATGATGATCCAAATATTACTAGTTCATTAAAAAGACTTCTACAAAAGGAATATTTGATTAATGTCGCAAATAATCTCGATGAAGCTTATTCTTGTTTGCAACAAAAAGAATATTCATTAATTATTCTCGATTTCGATTTAAAAGACACCTCGAATGGTATTGAAATATCAAACTATATTCAAGATATTTCTCCCTTAACGTATAAAATCATGTTAACAGGTACAAATGAATTTCGTGTAGTGAAAAAGGCAATAAATGAAGGTTCAATTAATTATTTTCTATTAAAACCATTTGAGGCTAAGCGGATAAAAAACATTGTTATCCAAGGAATTGAAAGGTATAACACAAATAAACGGTTATACTCATTTCTTTCTGATGCTAATGGGATGAATTCTGCAAAAAAATTTATCAAATCGGTCATTCAGGATAAATTTCAAGATCAAAATATTGTAAATGGAAAATATTATGGTATTATTATTTCAAAAGGCTCATTACCCGTATATTCCAATTTTGAGGGGAATGGTGTATTTAATCAATTTCCTGATACATTATTTGCTGGATTTATGTCTGCATTAATATTAGTTGGAGATGAAGTGTTTATAAGCACAGATAAAGTAAATCAATTAATTTTTGATAATATATCAATAGTTTTCAAATATTTTAATAATTATCAAATATCTTACATTATTGAGATTCCAACTGATGAAATATCATATGATTTGGATATCGAACTGGATCGGTTTAGAGACTTGATGCAAAAGGAATTACTAGATGATCCTGGATTTTTTACTAAAATTAAACAAAAGGAATTGATAATTATTGACTATTTGAAGGGAGTAAAAGATTACTTTCAATGATGACTAAAAATAATAAAGAAATCGATCAAACACTACAAGAAAAATAATTTTATATTTCATCAATTAATTATAAGGTATTATTAGTGATTCTTGTGAGTCAAAAAGATAAAATCAAATTATTGATCCTAGATGATGATGTTCAAATTGTGAACTCAATTTCTCGGTTTTTTCAAAAACAATTTGATATTATTGTAACTCGCAATGCCAGTGATGCTATAAATTTGCTCAATAAACAATCAATAGCCATAGCTCTTCTTGATTATAATTTAAATGACAACATAAATGGTGTAGAAATATCGAAAAGCTTGAAAAATACTAATCCATTTATTCGTACTATCATGGTTACAGGAGAGAATAATATATACACTGCAATTGAGGCTTTGAATAGTGGAGCTGTAGATTCATTTTTAACGAAGCCGATAAATATTCAAGAATTACGGGGTGTTATCCAGAAAAATTTAGATGCTTGGATTTCTACTAAAGAAAAACTGGATATAATTGTTAGTAAATTACATAGAGGTGATGAAATATCACAAAGTGATATCAATTTTATGGGTTTAAAGCACTTATATCTGGATAAAATTATTAGTGAAGATCTAAAATTAAATGCAATTGATAAAATTGAATGTTTAGGGGTAGTTGTTACACAAGGATTAGACACTATTTGTTCGATTCAAGGAGAATTATTAAAAATCAAGCATCCACAAATCTATGCAGGTTTTATTGATACATTAACAAACATTTCAAAATCATTATTTCAAGAATCAGAACTACATAAAATTAAAAAAATCAGGATACAAGATATTGATATCTATATAAAAAACAAAAACTCAACTAATTATACCTTTTATTTTACCAAATTTGCTGAATCTAATATTATTTATGAGAAATTAAATGAAGTTATAGAATTTATTGATGTCATACTTAAAAATCCTAAGTATGATAAAGAAAAATTAAGAGACATTGTTCAAGAAAAAATAGAAGTTTTAAATCTAAACTTATCTAAAATGGATCAATTGATTTAATTTGCTTCTTCTTGCTCTAAAATTTTTCTCTTTAATATTTTACCAATCATGGATTTTGGTAACTCTTTCTTGAAGGTAACTTTTTTGGGAATTTTGTAAGGAGCTAGACTTTTTGCACAAAAATCAATTAATTCGCTTTCTGTTGCTTCTTTGTTCTCTTTTAATACTACCCACGCAGCAACAATTTCTCCTTTATTTCTATCCTTAAGTCCTGCAACAGCTACTTCCAAAACTGCAGGGTGTGTATATATTACCTCTTCGACTTCTCTGGGAACAACATTATTTCCACTAACAATTATGAGTTCTTTTTTCCGATCTACAATTGATAAAAAGCCATCTTCATCCAACTTACCTATATCGCCTGTTAAAAACCAGCCATCTTCCTTTAATACTTCTTTTGTAGCGGTTTCATTGTTCCAGTATCCTTTAAAAATTTGTGGACCTTTTAGACATATTTCTCCTTCTTGACCTACAGGAATCATTTTGGAGTAGTCATTTACATCTACGATTTTGACGAAAGTATCTGCAACAGGTGGTCCTACAGTTCCTATTCTTGGGGCTAATTTAGTTGAACCTAATGGATTTGCATTGGTAACTGGACTAGTCTCTGATAATCCATAACCTTCTACTATTGATCCACCAGTTTTAGCCTCAAATTCTCTAGCTACTTCTAAAGGTAATGCAGCACCTCCAGATAAAACACCAATAACACTTGATAAATCAATAGTTTCAAATTTTTTATTTGACATCATTGCAATCAACATAGTTGGTACACCTGGAAAAAATGTAATTTTATATTTTTCTACTAATGAAAGAGCATCTTCCACATTGAATTTTGGTAGTAGTACCATTGAAGTACCCATGGCTAATGAATTTCCTAAACATATGGTTAATGCAAAGGAGTGGAATAGTGGTAAAGCTGTTAGTACAGACCCGGTTCCATCTGGGATGTGATGAATAATTGATCTAGCCTGTTGTGCATTACATGAAATATTTCTATGGGTCAACATAGCTCCTTTAGACAATCCCGTAGTACCACCAGTGTATTGTAATAATGTCACATCATCAAGATTAACAACTTCTTCATTAAATTTACTGCTGTCTGCAGTTTTCATTAAATCCTTATATAAGAAAAATCCCTTTTTAGGTACAAATTTTGGATCAATTAATTTTTTAGTTAGTTTACCCAGAATTGTGATTATTGGTTTCAAATAATCAGAGATGTTTGCCATTACACAAAATTCTAAATTAGTATCAGGCATGATCTTCTCAATTTTTTCCTGAAATAAGGTCAAGGAAATTATTCCTTTTGCACCAGAATCGTTCATCTGATGTATCAATTCTCTTTCAGTATATAGTGGGTTGGTTTGCACAATAATCGCACCTAATGACATTATTGCAAAATGAGAGATTATATATTGTGGTACATTTGGTAGATCAACCGCTATACGGTCTCCTTTTTCTACGCCAAGTGCCTTTAATTGGACTGATAACTGTTTTACTTCATTTAATGTATCTGCAAAATTTAATATTTTTCCTTTTGGAAAAATAATAAATGGATTATTTGGTTTTTCTAGTGCCCAGTTTTTTAGCATTTGGTAAGTACTTTCTTGTTTGTACTCTAAGGTTGTTGGTCTGACGCCTTCGAGTGAATTTAACCAAGGTGTTGGAATATTTGTAGTCATTTTCGTGCCTCTAGTCAAATAATTGTGTGATAATAAATTTATTAAGATGATGGAAAAACTATATAAATTTCTTGAAAATTAAGAATAAAATGCATCAATTTAACTTTGATAGCAAGATGGAATTAATTTTGTTTCAAATTGTGTGTAGTTTATAATCAATATGAAAAATTCAAATTTACTTTGACAAATACACATTTGTGGAGATTCTTCCTCAAAATCACCAGTGGCGAAAAAGAGTTGAAAATACCCCAAATGATTATTCAAAGTTTATTGGTGAATGGTTGGTAGATATAGAAAAACAGGATATTTCAAAACCTGCATTGGGTATTATCAATGGTTGGCAGGCTAGATATAGTGAGAATCAATGGTATGCAGAGGCATTGAAAGATTATATGTCTATTTATGCATATGATAGTCGTGGTCAAGGAAATTCACCTAAAGATGGAAAATTAGATGCTGTTCAAGGTGCAATCGATGCTAATGCGATATTAACAAAATCATTTGATGAATACGATCGTGTTTCAATAGATAGTGGACTCTCGATTTCCAATAAATCCATTCAGGCTCATTGTGCGGGGGGAATGTCTGCAGCTGCTTTATTTGCAGGACGTTTTCCCATAGCTGATCGTTTATCTTCTTTAATCCTCCTTTCACCTGTAAATACATTCAATTTACCTGTCTTTATTAAACCAATTTACTTTCTTCCTGCAAAATTGGTTCGTTTTGCGACTCGATATATCGCACCTAGTGTCATTAATAAAGTTCAAGCTTCAGAGGAATCAAGAAGAAATGCCATGCAAAGATTATCACGGATTGATATAAATGCAGGAGTTCGTCAATCAAAAGCTATATTTTGGAAAGAAAATGTTGAAAAATATTGGAAATATGTGAAAGTTCCAACACTAATTTTTGTATCACGAAAGGATCCAGTTACTACAATTGAAGAATCAAAGGAAGTATTTGATTGTTTGCCATTTGGAATTTGGTGGGAGTTAAAAGCGGATGATCACTTTATACTCGAAAGTAATATTGAACTCATTAAAAAAATATTACCTGAATTTACTTCTGATCCTTGGGGTTTTTACGATAAATACAAATCAAATTCTCCTGAAATTTAAATTTATCAAAGTAAAAGATGTTTAACGATGTGTTGTGTTTATTTAAAATGGAGTCTAAGTTTACAATTGAATGTGTCGTCGATAAACATCACTAAGTGTGGTGGGTGTCGATACATATCGATACTCGTGTTTTCTTGTATGTCTTGTTTAAACTGTTGGGTTGTAAATATGTGTGTGTGTGTGTGTGTTCTATCGAGAGTTGGTTGATATAATCTATTATATTTTAGTGATGTTTAGTGATGGATATTATATTTTTAATTCTTATTTTTATTTAAGTGTTTGTTGATGTATGGTTGTGTGTTTTTGTTTGTCGTTATTTGGTCGTTTTTTCTAATGATGAGTAAAGATAGATAATGATTGTTAGTGATGAGTAAAGATGAATGTTATTTCAATTGTTATTTTATAAAGTTACATTATAAACCTAAAAGTTTACTCATCATTCTTTTGGTGCAGTGATAAAGTCTGCGATCAAATAATAAAAGATTAATTTCAAATTTTTATTTATATCAGAAAGTCTATGATGGTTTAATGTCTAAACAAGTATTAACTGCAACAGATATTTGTAAATCATATGGTAAAAAAATTGCCTTGGACAATGTAACCTTTGATCTTCGACGTGCTGAAATTCATAGTCTTTTGGGACCGAATGGTGCTGGAAAAACTACATTGATTAAAATCTTGGCTACGTTGTTGAATAAAGACTCTGGTTATGTAAATATTTTAGGGTATGATTTGGATAAAGATGAGAATAACATACGCCATGTTTTAGGATATGTTGGTCAAGATACTGAAAGAAGTGCTTATGCACGATTAACTCCGGTCGAAAATTTAAGATTTTTCGGTGCTTTGAGAGGTTTATCTAAAGATCACATAGATGAAAAAATTGGACAGTTCTCTAAGTATATTGAATTTGAGGAGAATTTAAATAAACAGTTTATGCATTTATCTGGTGGACAAAAACAAGTAGTTGTAATTATGAGAGCTCTTCTTCATGATCCACCAATTATATTTTTAGATGAACCTACAAAAGGGTTAGATCCCATCATTGCCAAAAAAATACGATTATTTTTGAAGCAATATTCTGAAGATCAAAATAAATCAGTTCTACTCACCTCTCATATTCTAACTGAAGTAGATGAAATGGCAGATCGTGTTTCACTTATACATGGAGGTAAAATAAAAATCACTGATTCACCACATAATTTGAAGTCAGGGATTGGAGTAAGTGATTTTATTGAATTAAAGAAAGACGAACTACCAACATTCCTTATTGATGAAATTCAAAATTTAGATGTGATAACAGGATATCAAGAAAAAGATAAAGAATGGATCTCATTTGGAGTAAGTGATTTATTTTTGGGAACTGAATCCATTATAGATCTTTTAAGAAAGAATGATCTAAAAGTTGGTTTTAGGCATCATTCAGTAACTTTAGAAGATGCATTTATACATCGTATCGGTGTATTGGAAGAGGGCTTTGACTAGGTGATTACTATGACGTTTGTCGATCAAGATCATATATTATTAAGTAAACCTGAACCAGTGGATGAAGTTAAACTAATTTATGGGTATTCTAAACCTGTTTCTAATTGGTCAGTTTTGAAAGCGACATTTAAGAAACAAATGCAGATTTATTTTAGATATAAAGCAAACCTCATCGGTGATATCGTGAGGATGCTTATAATGGTGGTCTTATTCTGGTTTTTTTCAGTAGCATTAGTTTTTGATGATTTAGTTCATAAAGATCCAAGAAGTAATTTTATATTTTACTTGAGTAGTTTCATGTTTCTTGTCTATGATGGACCTGCTATGTGGACTCCATATAATACGACGGTTGAAGATTTATATAATGGGACACTTGAAAGTATATATGTCAATCCTTCACCTCGTTACACCTATTATATTGGAACAACATTTGCATCCATAACTTGGTCTAGCATCATTTTTGTTCCATTCTTTGTCACTATGATCTTTGCAGCTAAATTATCAGTATATCAAATCGTACTAATACTTGTAATTGTAATATTGACTTTAGTTAGCATAAGTTTTATAGGCGTTATTATGGCGATGTCTATTATTTTATGGAAACAAACAAGATCATTAATGGGTATAATATCTACCTCATGGACATTTATGACTGGTGCAATTATTCCTTTTATCTCGTTACCCATAGCACTGCAACTTTGGGGATTTATATTCCCAATAACCGTGGGATATGATTTAATTCGACATTATGCTTTTGGTGATGATTGGGTATCTTTCATGGATGTTACATATCAATGGGGATTATTAATTTTTTACATTATTTTTTACTTTATAATCTCTATCAGAATGATTGCGAAAGTTGAAAAATACGCAAAAAATAAAGGTTTGCATTTGATTTAAGGTGATTTTATGGTTTTAATTCAAGCTGAAAATTTATTTACTCCGTCTTCTGATGTTCACTCAATTTCTAAATCGACAACAGTTTCTACTTTTCATGTAATAAAATCTAGTATTAGGCTAAATTTAACAATATGGAAAAGATATAAGGCAAATCTAATCGGTGGTTTATTCGAAACTGCTATCTTTGCAGGTATGTTTTTATTGTTTGCAACTGCGGCAACTTTTCGAAATTTTAATTTGGATGACCGGGGAATGATGATATTTTTCCAATCTGCACTCGTGTTGTTCATATT
Organism: Candidatus Heimdallarchaeota archaeon; assembly: GCA_029882335.1. Taxonomy (GTDB): domain Archaea; phylum Asgardarchaeota; class Heimdallarchaeia; order Heimdallarchaeales; family Kariarchaeaceae; genus JAOUKW01. Next base: position 15,071 of record JAOUKW010000036.1, read on the forward strand.
TAATTCAGTAGCCTTATGGTCTCCTATTAATGCAGTAACTCGGGATTTAAATAATGGTACTTTGGAGTTTATCTATAGTAATCCTTCATCTCGATATGGATACTTTGTTGGAATTATTATTTCAGAGGCTATAGTAAAAATGATGTACTTTATCCCAATGTATCTCTTCTTGTTATCATTAACACATTTGTCAGGTTTAGATATACTATATTCTCTTTTGGTTATTTTAATTGTAATCATTTCTTTGAGTGCATTTGGTATTTTGATTGCCTTAGCTGCAATACTTTGGAAACAAACAAGCTCAATTTCTCAATTAATAGGTACACTCTTTCAATTTTTATCTGGTACCTTCTTTCCGATAACAGTTTTTCCAGTGGGACTTCAATTTATGGCATATTTCTTTCCTTTTACTTTTGGTTATGATTTACTTCGGTATTATAGTTTTAATGGTAATTGGGAAACTATATTTCCAGTATATGTCGAATGGATACTTCTTTTCATATATTCTATTATTTACACATTGATCGCTAAAAGATTACTTAGGAAAGTTGAATCATATGCTAAAGTAAAAGGTCTGCATCTTCTTTAAATATATTATTTCCACATTGTTTTCGATAGGATAATCAATTTTGTGTAGAATTATAAAATAGCTTAAATTTACAGATTTATTTGAAGTTATGTGACATCTTCAATTCATGGTGGAAATCTTGTAGTCCGGTCATTAATCAAGCATAATGTCAAACATGTCTTCACCTTATGTGGTGGTCATATTAGTCCAATATTAGTAGGATGTGAGCAAGAGGATATTACAGTGATTGATACTCGCCATGAGGTTACTGCAGTATTTGCAGCCGAAGGAGTTTCTCGTCTCACTGGGATACCTGGTGTTGCTATTGTTACTGCTGGTCCTGGGGTTACAAATACGATTACTGCAATAAAAAATGCTCAAATGGCACAAACACCATTGATATTGATTGGTGGTTCTGCTGCAACCTTATTAAAAGGAAGAGGATCACTTCAGGATATTGATCAAATCAAACTAATGAAGTCTTTAGTAAAATGGAGTAAAACCATAAAGAAAGTGAAAAACATAATCCCCATTCTTGACCAAGCATTTAAAAAGTCAATGTCGGGTATTCCCGGTCCGGTATTTATTGAAATACCAATTGATCTACTCTATCCAGAACAAATTGTTAGAAAATGGCATGAACCCAAAAAAGTTCCAAATAATTTATTTCAAAAAATTACAAACAAATACATTCAATGGCATTTAGATAGACAATTTTCGGGAAATTATCAGGAAACGATTTCTACTCAGTTAGCAGTTGTTCATCCAACTCCCAGTAATAAACAAATTAAACAATTTTTAGAATTGATCTCAATATCCATGAGACCCGTTATGGTAATTGGTGGGCAAACTGTATTTAAAGTCTTTGATGTCAAAGAGACTAAGGAAGCTATTGAAAATTTAAATATTCCATGTTATTTATCTGGAAAAGCAAGAGGGCTCATAGAAAAGGATAATTCACTTCTTTACCGACATAAACGTCGTGAAGCTTTAAAATCCGCGGATTTAGTTATATTGCTGGGTGTACCTATGGATTTTCGACTCGATTATGGACGGATTATAAACTCTAAAGCTAATTTGGTACGTGTAAATAGAGATATTTCATTACTAAGACAAAATTCCGATTTGAGGAGGGCAAAGATGACAATAAAGGCGGATCCTGCTATATTTTTACAGCTTGTTTCAAAGAATTTATCTGCAAATCACGAAGAATGGATTGATTGGAAAGCTGAATTACAAAAAAACGAAGAATTAAGG
>JAOUKW010000350.1 GCA_029882335.1 Candidatus Heimdallarchaeota archaeon
AGATCGATCTGATTTTGGTACAAAGGCAGTTTTATCATATATTGATTATTTAAGTCATATTGAAAATTTTGATAATTTAGCAATATCAACCATTTTAAAAATTGCAAGTGCTTCTAAAATTGAAAATGATGATATCAATGTTTTAAAAGAAATTTTGAACGATATGAAGGAAAGTAATTAATTTTAATGCTTTCTGCTTCTCTCACGAAGAAAGAAATAAAAAGAATATTGATAAAATTTAATTAATGTCGGAAGATAAATCCTTTGACAAAGGCGAAATAGAAGACGCAAAAAGCGGATTAGCACACGTAGAACCCGAAAAAAAAGATGTAACTACACATCCAGTATTCAAATGTGAAAAATGTAGTCATACAGAAGATATTCCAAAAGATGTTTTAGATAAAATGGAAGCTGATGAAACCGTTGATCCACCCGAGCATTGTGGAGAAAAAATGAAAATAAGCGTGGTTGCTTAAGGCATCCAGTTATGAAGTAATTTTTTACCAACTTTATTAAATTCTCTTTTAATATCTCTAAATTTTAATAATATTTCACTTTGAGTTTTTGCATCTGGCATAACTTCATCTAACAATGCTTGACCAGTAGGCAATATCGCTGCAATACCTGCAGAAGCAATATTAAACGATTCATCACCAGCTGCTTTCTTAGGGGGTTGAGTTAATAATAATCGATTAAAATATAACTCATGGGCAGAAAGAATTTTATATCCTTCGTTTGGATTGAAACTATTTGGGTCTTCTAAAATTTGTAAATAAGTATCAAAAGCAGATTTATTTGGATGAAATATATTTCTAGATATCACACCTCGTAATATAGCTTGTACTGAATATGCTTCTTCAATTAGCATAAATGGAATTATTGAAATCAATTCATTCATTGTTGCATCAATATCACTTTTAAAAATTGGAGGAGCTTCAAGAAGTTTTTCTAATTTGTCCATCGGCAACATTATCATGTTAATTTCACGCGAATTAATAATATAACTACCCTTAGTAAGAGAGAATTCAGTAAAAAATATTCCTGGTCCAGTAAGCAGTGCCAATTCAGTTCCCAATTTATCTTCTACCGTTAAAATATCATAGGATAACATGATTATGCTATCTTTCTTTAATTCTAGCACTGGTTTGTTTAGGTAAAATCCCTTGGTTTCATAACCAATCACTTTACTCCAGCTAGGAATTATTAGAAGTGAATTTAATTGCCTATCTTCAATTTCTTGGATTCTTGCTTTCTTTAAATCCTTATTAATATTTTTAATTTCATCTTGGATTTTAATAATAATTTCTTTTTTTTCTTGATCCGAAATGAATCCTCTTTTTGGAAATCCATGTTCAGACATAAATTTGAAGACTTCTCTAATTGAAATGTTTCCAAGATCTAATTCATCAAAATTAGAATTTGTTTCATAATATTGTTTAACTAATTCCATAAATTTAATTGTATTTTGAGCTTCTAAATATTCATCAGTTTCTTCAATATCAAGTTTCTTCATAACATTAGTTACTCCTTTTGCCTAATATTAGTATAAGTTTATGCTAATATTAAAGTCATTGTACTTAATCTTTATTTAATGAACCATCAAATTGTAAAGTTTAACTATAATATAGAGAAAACTAAATTCATTACATTAAAGCTAATTAATTAGGATAAAAAATATAATCAATTAACTTACTTTATATTTGAATAAAGTATATTTATTAATATGGATCAACAATTGCAAGAAAAAAAGAAGAAAAAGGGATTAGCAAAAAAGTTATCTGAAAAAATAGGTAGGGATTCAGAGCCAGATACATTAGTTGTTGACACTCTGGGAGAATTGAAACAAATTGTGGGATCTATGAAAGATGTATTTGGACAATTTGAAACAGGATATTCTGAGCAACTAGAAGAAGAACGAACTAGATGGGAAAAGGTTCAATCTAAATTACCTGGCTTTATGCAGAATAAATCAACAAAGGTTGAAGAACATCGATTAAATCGTATTAAATCAAATAAAGGTAATTTAGCTGAATTAGAAGATAACTTATCCAAATTAGAATTACTTCTATCAACATCAAATTCATCTCTCGAGACAATAGGAGAAACATATTTGAAAACTGCAGCTACTGGCAAAGAAGTTGATAATTCAACTTTAATTGAATTAGAAAAGAAGATGGAAAAAATGCAAGAAAATATGTCTGATGCAATGAATGATATGAATGCTCAGATCCGATTAATTAAAACTGCATTGGATAATATGGCAGGACAACTCGATGAACAAGGATTAATTCTTGAGGATATCGATGATAAAATTGATGTTATCGATACTAAAATGGACAAAGCACAAGATATGCTTAAAAAAATATCAAATAAGATTACAGGTAATCGATTAATAATGTTAGCTGTAATTGGAACTGCAACAGCTCTAATGGTGACTAAATTCCTAGCACCTGCTTGATTTTAATTTTCGCTTTTATAAATGTGAAATCCAATTACCATAGCAATAATTGATAAAATAAAAATAAATTGAAACGCAGTATTTAAGCCATAATTATCATGGAGTGTACCAAAGATTATTGGTGCAAAAATACCAATGAATTGACCTAAAGAAAATGAAGCACCAAAAACCCTTCCTCTTTTTGCCTTACCTGCCCTATTCGCTATTAAAGTACTTGCAGCTGGAGAGCCAATATAATACAATGATAAAAGTAGTAAGTATGCAAAGCTAAACTGAAATAGGTTAGAAAAATTAATAAAAAATGCAATTATTGATGAAAAGAATAATGTACCTATACTTGAAATTAAAATTACATTTTTGGGGGAATTTCTATCTGAAATAAATCCACCAACAACGGTAAAAAGAGATGAGAAACCTAATACAATTGCGGTTGCAATACTAGAATCAAATTTACTTAAATTTAGATAATCCTCGTAAATTAATGAGGTAAATAATGATGCTGTACGGAAAAATCTTGATCGAATAGATACAAATAGTAATGGTATTATAATTAGAGGAGCAAAAATAAATTTCAATTCACTTTTGAATGAATTATTTGATGTATCTTGTAAATTAGATGGTTCAGAAATATTATATGTAAATAATAATTGTTTCTTATTACTAATAATGAAATAAATAAATGAAACAATACTAATATATAACGTAAATTGTGCAATTGTTTTGGAAACGGTCTTCCAATTTCCCAAATAATTATGCAATATCGCAAATAACAATGGCGAAATTGCAGTTCCAATCATACCAATCACCATATTAATGGATAGAGCTTTTCCCTTCTTTCCTTCAAATAATTCTGTAATCATGGCGAATGAAGGTGGATGAAATGCAGAAGCACCGAGTCCAAATAAACTAAATAATAACAAAAATTCCCTATAAGTTGAAACAAATTGAAAAGAATACCAAATTAAAATCATAACAAAAAGCCCGAAATAAATCAAATGAAAGCGATATTTTGGATGATTATCCGCGAATAATCCTGTAAAAAGAGATGAAATTGTCATTAAAGTAATAAGAAATGTCCATAATATGCCTGAATCTTGATAATTTAATGAATATTCATCTCTAATATATAAGATTAAAACAGGTAACGAAAACATTAGAATATGGTTGATTAAATGAATGATGATGATATTAATGTATTCTACGATTTTATGGTTCATAATATCTATTTTACTGACTGATTTTACCTCTATTAATTCTAACGTTACTGAATGAGATGGTAAAAATAATAGATTATATTTTTCATTGAAATTTCTATTAAAGATTGATATTTACCATGAATTCATCCACTCAATTGCTTGAGTTTCTGTTTTTAAGATGTTATAGATCAATTCAGATTCTCTCTTTAATCGTATCATCATATAGTGTTCAATTTCCATTCCACTTAAATAACGTAAATTTTCAATTTCATGAATTATTTTTTTATCATCTTTGTTATACCTTAATGCAATTGCAGTAAATGTTTTTAAAGTTTCTAAATATGAAAGAAGTAAAATTTTTAACTCCAAATATTGTTTATTCTTCACCTTGATTAGAAGGCTTCTAAGAATATCGGTATCCTTAATGAGATTTCTTGGGTTGGCAAAATTGGTTTTAAATTTCAGCTTTGATGAATCAAATGTAATATGATAAGTACAAGATGGATCTAAAGGAGTACAGTATTTTATAGAAAAAAATTCACCTATTATCAATAAATTCTCATTTATATCAATTGAATCTGTTTTTGGATATCTTAAATGAGTTCCAGTAAGCAAACCCCAGAATAAAATTTTATAATAATCTAAAGAAATATTTTCTAATGCTCTTCTTGTCTTTATATTTATTTCTTCTCTCAAAATATTGGAATTATCTTCTGAAATTCTATCGTA
>JAOUKW010000037.1 GCA_029882335.1 Candidatus Heimdallarchaeota archaeon
GAAAGTTAAATATGAACTAGCTGGACCTACTAACATACTAGCTATAGTCTATGCTATGAAAAGTGAATTTGATTTAGCTTTACAACTTCTAAATAAATGTGTTAATATATATGAAGAAGTTGATAACAATATCCAATTAATTAAAATTAGTAATAATATAGGACAGCTTTATAATTTAAAAGGTGATTCAGAAAATGCTTATAATTCATATCAAAGAGCTTTAAACTTAAGTAATATTGAAAGTTATGATGCATTTTTAGGCCCAATCAATTTAAACATGGGTCTATATCATTTTAGTAAAGGAGAATTAGATAAGGCACTTTCATACTACAAAGAAAGTCTGCCATATTCCGAAAAAAAGGGAGATAAAAGAGGTATGGGAATGGCCATAAGTAATATAGGAAATGTGTATGAATATACTGGTGATTTAGATGATGCTAGTGAATATTACAGCAGAGCTTTAGAACTATTTGAGGAAATGAATATCACACCACAAATTGCAGTATGCTTACACAATATGGGAAATGTAAATCAATTCAAAGAAGAATATGAAAAAGCACTTGAATATTATAATAGAAGTCTAACCATGTTTGAAGAACTAGAAAATTATAATTCTGCTGCAGAAACATACTATAATATAATTAAAGTATTGATTGAACAAAATAAAATGGCAGATGCACAAGAAATTCAAAATAAATTAGTCATGCTGAATCAAGCTCATGACCATAAATTAATTAATTTAATTACAAGGATGTCTGAAGCTTCAATACTAAAAATGAGTGAACGAGTTATACAGAAGGCAAAAGCGCAAGAAATATTACAAAATATTGCAAATGAAGAAGTCATTAATTATGAATACACAGTTACAGCAATGCTTGATCTTTGTGAACTATTATTGATAGAATTAAGAATTTCAGAAAATGAAGTGGTTTTAAATGAGATAAAATCTATATTGGATAAAGTAGCCAGTCTTGCTGATGAGGAATTAGTACAATCCACTCGAACACCATTATTAATTCGAGTATACATGTTCCAATCAAAAATGGCACTTATGGATCTAAATGTAAACGAGGCAAGAAAAACATTGAAGAAAGCCAAGAAAATTGCGGTTGAGAAAGGTTTATTACAACAGTTGGAAGTAATTACAAAAGAAGAAGAATCAATGGATGCAGAAATGAATAAATTAAAAGAACTAGTTGACAATAATGCATCGTGGTATGATAGATTGAAACAATCAAAAATGGCGGATTATCTAAAAGAAGCACAACAAATTGCCAGAGCGATGGATTAATTAGAGCAAAACCAATTCAAATCAAATAAAAAAAAATCAAAAAATACTAACTATAAAAGATATTAATATAACTATGAAAAGCATATATGCTATAAGGGATTATATGGCAAGTGCTTATATTTTAATCAACACAGAAGTAGCAAACGAGATAGAAGTCTTGGAGCTCTTGAAAAAATACCCAGAGGTAAAAGAGGCTCACATTGTTTATGGAGTCTACGATATTATAGCACAGCTAGAAGCTGAAACCTTGAGGGATATCAAAGAAGGAATTCTCAACGAGATCAGAAAAATAAAGAAGATTAGAAATACAGTTTCCATGATTGTAGCAGAGTAATATTTTAAATTATATCAGAAAGATCTAATTCATTTATTTTTTCTTGAAGTTCAGAATTTATATTTAATAAACCCAGGTAACCTATCGGAGAGATTGTTATTGATTTTGTTTCGTACAAAGCATAACAATCTTTTGAAATATCAAAATCATTTCTTTTATCACCCCACAACCAGTAATATCGTTCTCCCTTGGGATCAACTCTTTCTACTAGATAATTTTTATACTTGTAAGTATCTGGCTGAACAATTTCTAATTTTGTTCCTTTATGTAGTATATTTGGAAAATTTATGTTGATAAATAATATTTGATCCCAAAATTCCAATGGCATTTTCATGAATAGATTGATTATTTTAACTGAAATTGCTGCAACCTTATTGATTTCTCCTGGAAACTCATCTGAAAAAAAGTATTCCTCGGGAACATCCAAGGATATTGCAAAAGAAGGAATATTTTGTAATCCAGCTTCAATAGCCACTGCAACTGTACCACTAGTAAGTATACTATGTATTGAACTGTTATCCCCTGCATTAATACCACTTATTACTAAATCAGGTCTACCAAATAAATGAAGATAAAGAATAATAGAATCTGCTGGAGAGGAATTATATGCCAAACAAGGATATCCCGATTTACTTGTAACATTATTAATCCTAATTGGTTTATGGAAGGTTAATGATTTTGATCTTGCACTTTGCTGTTTTTCAGGTGCAATAACTGTCAATTCACCCAGATCTTTCACCTTTTGAATTAGAGCATCAATTCCAATACTATTTATTCCATCATCATTACCAATCATTATTTTCATAAGACTTTTCAAGATATGCATTATTATTTACTTTCGTATTCTAACTGATAATATATACAATGAATTTGCTAAAATAATAAACTTAAACAGGTAATAGCACCTTCACACAATTGAAATTCAGATAAATTAATCTGTACAATATCAAATCCATAATCCTTTATTTTTTTACCAATCTCTTCACTATCTTGAGGTAATATTACTGTTTCACCAATTGTAAGTGAATTTGCTGCAGCTTTTTCCTTTTCAGATACAACAAGTATTGTTTTATTGTGAAGAAAGGATGTGGTACTATATTTTTTAGTACTTATAAATAAATCATCTGTAATATTTGTAATATAACTCTTTAAATGGATAATTTCGGGATCTTTGATAACTAATGATTGTATGTCCAATAAAGTGTTAATTTGATTAATCCCTTCAATATTTGTTCTTTGTGAATTACCAATGATTAAATTATCTCTTAAATGAATTATATCTCCACCTTCAATTGTTCCCGAAGGTTGAATTCTTTGTATATCGAAAAATTCAGCCAAAACATCCCCTACACTTTCCACTTCTTCTCTCCTTGAAACTGCACCCATTCGTGTCAAAATTACTTTATTATTGAATATAACTGCATTGTCTTCCACAAAACAAGAATCAGGAAGGTCAATTTCATCCAAGATGATCAACTCCAATCCTAATTCTGACAATATACTTCTATATGATTTATGTTGATCTAATGCTTTTTCAAAATTTAGATATTTTATATTTGGATGACTGCTAATACAATTTAATAGTGATTTTGTAGGTGGTCTGACTAATGCCTTTTCATATTTCATAAGTAAACTTCCTACACTTTTTTATTAAATATTATTGAATTAAACTCTAAATGATTATAATTCCTAATCATTTTTGGTTGGAACTTTTAAAAAATAAAACGCTATTGGAAATATGCTGATAAAGATAATTGACGCAAAATAAAATGGATAAATTATATTTATGTCAAATAGCATACCACCTAGTAATGGACCAATTATTCGCATAAATGCAGCAGAACTATGTTTTTTACCCATTATTGACCCTTGTTCTGTTCTTGGGGATTTCTTACTAATAAGACTGGTGATTAACGGATTAATTAATGCAATTCCGAGCATTATTGGTGTATTTGTAAGAAACATCCAATAAAATGAAGGGGCTACAGGTAATAATATAAAACCTAGAAAACATAAAAACAATCCAACTTTTACCAAAAATTCTTCTGAAAAACGTTTCAGTAACGGATTAATTAATATCGTTTGACTTAGGAAAAGAATAGTTCCTGTGTACGTATAATACCATCCTAATTGTTTTTCACGAACAGTAATATCCTTTTCAGGAGCGTATAGGGCAAAAGCAGTAATATAATTACTGAATGCTAAACTAGTAAAAGCAAAGATAATAATTAAGAGTAAAACACCAGGATACTTATTTCTATCTAGCAGACTTAAAATAGATAAATCTACTTTACTTTTTAATCGAAGATTTCGGTCTTCATTATTTAGAGATTCAGGTAATAAGAAATACGCTGAAAATAGATTTAATATTGAAAGGGACGCTGCTAAAAATGAAGGTAATATGTATCCAGATATACCTAAAATTGTATGATCTGCCAATAATCCACCAACTGCAGGTCCTAGTGCAAAACCAAGACCAAATGCAGCTATAATTAATCCAAATCCTCTACCTCGATCTTTCTCAGATGTGGTATCAGAAATATACGCATATGAAGTAGGTATGGTTGCAGATGTAAATATACCGGCAATTGATCTAGCTAAATAAATCATAAACAAATTTTTTGCAATCCCAAATATACTAAAACCAATTGCAGACCCACCTAGACCAATCAGAATTACTGGTCTCCGACCAACTTTATCAGATAAATTTCCCCATAAAGGGGAAAATATAAATTGCATCAACGAATAAACAGATATGATTAGTCCATATTGAAATCCATTAGCACCGAATGAATCCGCAAAAAATGGAAGAATAGGAATTATTATACCAAAACCAAATAAATCGATAAACACAGCTATAAATAAAACAAACAGAGATCTATTATTTGTTTCCAATAAACTACTTCCTATTTATATCCTTAAAATCCGATATATAAGAATACCCTAGTATATCTAGAATTCAATTACATAATGAAATCCTAGATTATAAAAATAATAAATCAGCTTTAGTGATAATCCCATCCAAATTTCCATTATGTATGATAATGACACCACCAAATCTCCGTAATAAAGGAGTAATTTCAGTTATTTTAGTTCCATACGGTACTGTTGGAAGTGATTTATCCATAATGTCCACGACTTTTTGCTCTTTTAGAAGAGCTAAATTATGATAACTATCAAACAAATCTAATGCTCGATTTTCGGATATGGTTCCAATCATTGTTGATTTTCGTACTACTGGAATTTGAGATATAGAATATTTTTTCATGATTTCAAGGGATTGACCAAATGACACATCTTCTGTTACAGTTTTAACAGAGCGTGTCATAACTTCCTCTACATTTGGATCAAATTTTAATTCTTCATTCATTAGAACCTCAAAAATCTTTGTTGCTATTTCATACGAAGGAATTTGACTACCATTTTCATACTTTGTTATTGCAGATTGTGAGATATTTACTTTTTCTGATAACAAGGATTGAGACCAACCTATTTTTTCTCGAATTCTTTTTATTTCTCGTAAATTAGGAAACATAATATTCATCTCTTATCTTCAGAATAATTAGTACAATAGTATTATTCAATAGTTCTAATTTATAAAGTCCTATTTTTAATTATTCCTATTGGAATATATAGTAATAAATCGTAATGATAAGGATTATTAAACACAGAAACTATATTAATGTATGAAGAAATTATTTAATCAATATAAATTAATATATTATAATTTTGATATCAAAAATATTCAAATGATTGAACTTATAAATCATCATGCAATTATAGGCTGTAAGCTAGACATTCAATAACAGGAGATAATTAAGTTGAAAATATCTGTAGAAGTAGAGCCACCTCATGGAATTTTTACTTCAGAAAAACAATCAAATAAAACAATAGAGGATGAAATTAATGAATATTTACCATATGTTGAGTTAATTTCCGTTACAAATAGACCGGTTTTTGGATTGTCAGCAATTACAATGGCCAAAAGAATACAAAAACATATTTTAATGTTAAACAAAACCATGCGCATAAGTCTACATTTGACAACTAGATTATCACATTTTGATACATTTAGAACCATACTTGATGCTGAAAGAATGGGATTATCGGATTTATTACCAGTTTTAGGAGACCCTAGAGGACCAAAAGATGAAAACTATTTTGATAATGGATTTGATATTTTAGGTTTTACTGCATACCTGAAAACAGGAAAAACAAATCAATTAAGCGAGAAATATCAACTGTTATTACAGCAGGGAAAACTTGTTCCTCCAATTGATAATGCAAAGTATAAAGTAGGAAGTGTGATTGATCTCAATCCTGTAAAAGTACTAAAAAATGGTAAAAAAATAAATATTAGAGAAAAGCAAATTCAGTTTGCCAAGAAAAAAGAAGAGCTGGGAGCAGAATATTTGATTTCGCAGGCAATATATGATCCGCAATATTATTTAGATTTCATATCGGAATCAGATATTAATATTCCAATCGCTGTTGGAATTTTACCTGCACGAAACAGATTAATTGACTTGTTTGGAATTCCAATTAATCCACTTTATAAAACCCAACTTAGATCTCAATTTACATCTAAAGAAGAAAAAATAATGGGAAATAAAATTACTATGGAAGTTGTTAATCAATTAAAGGACGAGGGAGTTAAATGGATCCATATTTATTCAATTAGTGATCCGTTAAATTTTAAGCAAATTTTGGGAATTGAAGATATAATTCAGTCTCAAGATCGAACCAATTATCAAGGAATAAATCAGATACAAGATTAAGGTTTCTTGATATAATTAATTAAAGGAGATAAATATGACAAGAATAACATACCACACTAGTGAATCAGTTACTGAAGGTCATCCGGATAAAGTAGCGGATCAAATTTCAGATGCAATCCTAGATGCCATGCTTACACAAGACTCAGAATCTCGTGTTGCATGTGAAACATTTGTCACTACTGGATTGACATTAATTGGTGGTGAAATATCAACAGAATCATATGTTGACCTACAGAGAATCGTCAGAGATACCATTGAAGATATAGGATATATATTTCCAGATATGGGTTTTTATTATCGTGACATAGCTGTAATTAATATGATTCATGAACAATCACCCGACATCGCACAAGGAGTAGTAAAAAAATCAATTGAAGAACAAGGAGCTGGAGATCAAGGTTTAATGTTTGGATATGCAACAGATCATACCGACGAGTATATGCCACTACCCCTTCACCTCTCTCATCAATTAACCAAAAATTTAGCAAAACTTAGGAAATCAGGTAAATTATCTTATTTAAGACCTGATGGTAAATCTCAAGTTGCTGTCAAATATGAAGATGGACAACCAGTAGCAGTTCCTAATGTTACAATTGCAGCTCAACATACAGATGATATTAGTCTTGAAAAAATAAGAGAAGATTTACTTGATATGCTTATCATACCAATCATTGGAGATTATTATGATAAAATCAATACAAACGTGACAATTAATGGAACAGGTAAATTTGTTATCGGCGGACCTCATGGAGATACTGGTTTAACTGGAAGAAAAATCATTGTTGATACCTATGGTGGTATGGGATCACATGGAGGAGGAGCATTTTCTGGTAAAGATCCATCGAAAGTAGACCGATCAGGTTCCTATGTGGCAAGATACATAGCTAAGAATATTGTCGGCTCAGGAATGGCTAAAGAATGTGAAGTTCAAATTGCTTATACGATCGGTGTTCCTGAACCATTTTCATTTAATGTTGATACATTTGGTACAGGATCTATATCAGATGAAGAAATCAAACAAAAAGTGTTAAGCAATATTGATTTACGACCGGGTTTAGTAATCCAAAGATTAGATCTGAAAAGACCCATTTACAGACAAACTGCAGCTTATGGACATTTTGGAAGAAATGATCTTGATCTTTCATGGGAAAAATTAGATCTTTTCTGATGAAAATTACATTTTAAATTAAGAAATAACCGTGATTCTCTTTTACTACTAATTAGTTGCCAATTAAGATGATATTAAACCAAGGTAAAGCATACCGAGTTAGAAGACTATATGATAATTCAGGCGCAATATTCGCAGTTCCCATGGATCATGGCTTTACTATTGGTCCGGTTAAAGGATTAATTAATATTGATAACACAGTAAGAAATATCTTTTCCGGAGGAGCAAGTTGTGTCATAGTTCATAAAGGTTTGATTAAATCAATATTTCAACAAATTCCCCGTTCAAATGGTTTAATTGTACATCTTTCGGGATCAACAAATTTATCACCTAAAAGTACATTTAAGATATCAACTGGTTCAGTATTAGAAGCATGTAAACTTGGTGCAGACGCTATATCCTGTCATGTAAATATTGGTGTGGATAATGATTTTGAAATGATTGAAAATATGTCTAAATTCACCACAGAAGCTAATAACTATGGTATTCCGGTATTAGCAATGATGTATGTGAGAAATAATGTAGGTATCGATAATAATAATCCAGATGCACTTGCTCATGCTGCACGAATTGCAGAGGAATCAGGTGCAGATATTGTTAAAATTAATATGACTCCAAATATAAAAGATTTTGATGAAGTATTACAAGGTATGGGAATACCGGTGGTGGTTGCAGGTGGATCAAGAATGGATAATTTTGATGAATTTATCTCACGAATTAAATATTCAATTATTTCTGGTGCTACAGGTATATCTATAGGAAGAAATATTTTTCAATCAAATGATCCTAGCAAAGCCATGAGCTCAATCAAAGAAGCTGTGATAGAAGGTCTGAAGGAGACAGATAGATATGAAAATTTTTCTAACAGCTAAGGATACGAACTCAAAATTGATGATTCCGGAACGATACACATCTGGAATTTATCTTATTGAAAATGAGATTAATCAAATCTCACCTTCAATACATGAAACAGAAATTATAATTTTAGATTCTAATGAAAAAATAATAACAACTGATTCTAAGGTCATAGGAGAAAAATATCTCATTTCAGATGCTATTTCCATGGAAGGATTAATGAATAGAGATGTAAATGAATTTTTAGAATACTTATTAATTGAAACTTCAGATTGGTTGGTCATTCCATTAGAAAACTTAATTGCAAAATTTAATCAAAGCAAAACCTCAGTTATTGCAATTGCAAATTCGATACAAGATTTTCAACTATTTGAGAGAATTCTTGAAATTGGTATTTCTGGGTGTATTATACAATTTCCTATAGATCAATTGATTAAATATTTAGAAACAAATCTAAAGAGCACAATAAATCTTCTTGAATTGAAAATCTCATCTATCTCAAATATTGGAATTGGGGATCGAGTTTGTGTTGACACTTGTGCAAATCTCAAAAAAGGAGAAGGATTGCTAGTGGGAGGAACAGCAGCAGCATTCGTTTTGGTAGAAGCAGAGGTATATGAATCGGGATTTGTAAATTCTCGTCCATTTAGAATAAATGCAGGAGTCGTATCTTCCTATGTATTGAATGGAAAAAATACAAATTACCTATCCGAGTTCAGGGCAGGAAAAGAAATAACAATTATAAATGAACAGGGGGTTTCTAGAACAGAATATGTTGCAAGAGTAAAAATTGAAAAAAGACCCCTTATTCTTATTCATATTCTTTATGATAACAAAGAGTATCCAATAATATTACAGAATGCAGAAACTGTAAATTTAATCACACCTGAAGGTTCTAAATCAGTCGTAAATTTAAAGGTAAATGATATTATTATTGGATGGATATCAAATAAAGCTCGTCATTTTGGATTACCAGTTGATGAATTCATTGAAGAGAGATAACATGACATTAGCATTGATTATTGAAAATACAGATGATTTAGTATCAATTATACAGAAATATGGAAAAAATCATCCATTAATAGAACTACGAATCGATAAAGATGCAAATTTAATCAACCAAATTGAATATATGAATTCTGAAAATTTAATTGTAACATATCGTAGTCGGGAAGAAGGTGGTGAAAATCAGTATTATAGTAAAGATAGAAAATCAGTAATACTAAGTTTGGCAGATGTAAAACCGAAATATTTAGATTTAGAATTCAATCGTGATTTATCACTCCTTCCTAAACTAACAGATCAACAATGGATTATAATTTCAATTCATGATTATATTCAACCTATGAGTGAACGTGTGCAATATTACCATCAATTAATACAGGAGAAAAATCTATTTTATCAATATTCTAATTTAATCCTAAAATTTGTTGGAAAGCCAATTGACAGTCTAGACATGCTTGAGAGTATTAACTTTATTAAGAAACAGTATCAACGATCAATAATTCTAGGAATTGATCAAAATTCATTTTTTACTCGGACACTTAGGAATTTCTATACTCAGGAGTTCGTATTCTGTGCACTAAAAAAACATATTATACCTGAATGTGAGAAATTACATAAATTAGATAGTGATTCCTTAATTACTGGACTAATTGGAAAAAAATTAACATACACAAAATCTCCTATTATACATGAAATTTTCAGAGAACAAACAAATTTGTCAGGATATTATCATATTTTAGAATTTCAAAAGGTTGATGGTATTAACAAATTCTTTGATTTTCCAGATTCACGTCAGTTCAATGGATTTAATGTTACACAACCATACAAAGAAAGTATATTAACATTCATTGAAAAAAGGAGTAAAGACGTTGAATTAATTCAAACGACGAATACAATAAAAGTTGAAAATAAAGTATTAAAAGCATATAATACGGATATTAGTGGTTTTACTACATTCTTCAAAAATCAAAATTTAGAGAAAAATAAATCTGTATTAATATGTGGAATGGGTGGTGTTGCAAAAGCAGTGATTAAATCTCTGAACGAATTGAATTTTCAGATATATTGTACCAATCGAACAAAAAGTCGGTTTGATGAGTCAACTGATTATATTAAAAACTCTGTGACTTTCATTGATAAAGAAGAATTAGAAAAAATTAAGACAGATATAGTCATTAATGCAACTACTATTGGATTAAAGGGTGAAAATCTTTTTGACCATTTTGCCATAAATAAAAATATAGAAACTTTTATCGATTTAATATACTTTGATACACCCTCGTTGGAATATTCTAAATATCTTGGAATGAAAACTTATAATGGTCTTGAAATGTTATTTCATCAAGCAGCAGATGCATTTGAAATATGGACTAATATTAAATTAGATAGAAACGAAGCCTATACACACTTCAAAGAGGTTTTAGTAAATTGAATCAAATACAAGTTAAAGTTGGTTCTGCAATTACCGTTTTAAATGGAATATCCGCGGAGTACTCGTCTGCAATTGGGATAGAAATTTTTAATACTATCATAATTAATGAAGCAAGTAAATTGATTGTTAATTGCTATCCTGAAGAAGCAGATGATAGATTAGTTTACGAATGCATTAGATTATTAGAAAAAGATTACTCAATTCATGTTTCAAATATAGAAATCCAAACCAAAGGGTCACTCCCTCCTCAACGTGGTTTAAAGACATCAAGCTCAATATCATGTGGTTTAATTACGGCTTTGTCTAGATATTACAATTTAAATCTAAATATAAATCAAATCGTGGAATACTCTGCAATAGCTTCTCAAAATATTGAAATATCTGTTACTGGTGCATTGGATGATGCATATGCATGTTTAACTGGTGGATTATCTTATGTTGATGTAAATAAAGTAGAACTTATTCGACTAGATCATATTAATTTAGATCATCATGTGCTTCTTCTTATCCCGAATGAGTCAAATCCAAAAAAATATATAAAAAATAAACTTACAAGTATTGATACGCGTCTAATCAGGTATGCAAATGAAGAATTTAATAAATCCAATTACATTGAGGCCATTAAGTTGAATACTCTTGCATACGGACCTCATTTATTGGAAAATTTTAATATTATTGAAATTTTATCGAATTTAAATGTAAAAGTTGTTGGGCTAAATGGAGGAGGTCCATCATTATTCATATTAATCGAAAATGATAGAATAGTAATTAACGAAATAAAATTATTTATCAAAACAAATTTTCCAATGTATTCCTTAATAGATTCAAAAATTAGAGATTTACAGGAGGAATGGTATAAATAAAAATTTATCCTGGTTTAGCAGAAGGAAATGTTATTCCTCCATCCTCCAAAAGTATCACTCATAGATCCCTCATACTTGCTGGGTTATCTAAAACTCCTTCAAAAATTATAAATCCATTAGTAAGTGAGGACACCTCTGCAACAAAATTAGGACTAGAATCATTGGGTGCACAAATTTCAATTGAGAATAATAACTACCATGTAAATAACCCAATCATTCAAGGTGGTAGCAAAATCAATTGTTATAACTCAGGGACAACTATGAGATTATTATCAGGAATTGCTGGTTTATTTTCTCAAGAAACAATTCTTTACGGAGATAATTCTTTAAATAAAAGACCAATAAGTGATTTATTACATAAATTAAAAGAATTAGATATTCAAGTAAATGACACTAATGGTTATCCACCTATCCGTATAAAAGGTCCTCCTACAAATAAAGATATTGGGATAACAATCAGAGGAGATATTAGTTCTCAATTTATATCATCCTTAATGATCCTTTCAAGTGTTAGAGGGGATAATAATCAAACAACAATTGATATTTCAAAACCGATTGTTTCGAGGCCATATATTGATTTAACATATAATATGCTAAAAAACGCAGGAGTACACATTATAAATTCATTAAACCAATATCAAATTTACTCAACACAAAATATAAAATTCGGAGAAATTGATATACCAATTGATGCCAGTTCATCAGCATTTTTTATTACACTTGGATCATTTGAAGGAAACAAAATCAAATTACCTAAACCTAATCGGATGTTACCTCAAGCAGATGGAGTAATATTAGATTTAGTTTTAAAAATTGGTGTAAAAGTTAAAGAATCACATGATTCTATTACTCTTACGGGATCAAAATTGGATGGATTTACTATCAATATAGTAGATTCTCCAGATTTATTTCCAATACTTTGTGTTTTAGCAACTCAAGCACAGGGTCAATCTAAAATATACGGAGCAGCCCATCTTAAATACAAAGAAAGTAATAGGATCCAATCAACAGTTAAATTAATTCGAGACTTGGGCGGAATAATTAAACCTCTTGCAGATGGTGCAATAGTTACAGGAAACAAATTAGAGGGAAATTGTACAATTGATCCACTAAATGACCACAGGATTGCCATGGCTGGATCAATTGCAGCCACTGTATCAAAATACCCAGTCAATATAATAAATCCATCATGTGTTTCTGTTTCATATCCGAGGTTTTTTTCAGATCTCCTAAGATGTGGTATAAAGGTGTTTGATTAGTTTGGATACAATTGGTAATATTTTTAAAATTTCCTTAATCGGTTCCTCACATGGAAAATTAGTAGGAGTAATGATTCAAGGACTAGAGGCTGGAATTAAAATTGATGTCGAACAAATTCAATTGGATTTACTAAAAAGAAAACCAGGACAATCAAAAATCACCACACAAAGAATGGAAGAGGA
Organism: Candidatus Heimdallarchaeota archaeon; assembly: GCA_029882335.1. Classification (GTDB taxonomy): domain Archaea; phylum Asgardarchaeota; class Heimdallarchaeia; order Heimdallarchaeales; family Kariarchaeaceae; genus JAOUKW01. The sequence goes on from JAOUKW010000037.1 coordinate 13,169, forward strand.
AAAACTAATTATTGAGACTGGAATATTAAATAATCATACTACAGGAGATCCAATTTTAGCATTTGTTCGAAATGAAGATGTTAATTCAAGTTATTATGCAGAAATTAAAAACACACCACGTCCAGGACATGCAGATTATCCAGCTAGTATAAAATATCAAGGTTATAATGATCATAGAGGAGGAGGTAGATTTTCAGGACGGATGACTGTAGGATTAGTCATTGCTGGATCAATTGCTAATCAATTATTACAAAAATATAACATTGAAATTCATGCTTTTACAACTGAAATTAATGGTATACTAGCACAAAGTCGATTAGAAAATTTGAATGATGAATCAATTTATTCTCAGACCAACACCGTGAGAACATTAGATTTTCCCGTTATAAGCAAGATGGAACAGCGAATTCTTGAATTAAAAAAGGAAGGGGATAGTTGTGGTGGAATTATTGAATGTAGAATTGATAATATGCCAGTAGGAATTGGTGAACCATGGTTTCAATCAATTGAAAGCAAAATCAGTCAGATGATATTTTCGATTCCTTCCATTAAAGGAATTGAATTTGGTTCAGGATTTAATTCAAGTATAATGAAAGGTAGTGATCATAATGATCCTTATTCAATCGATCAAGAGGGCAAAATCATTACCAAAACAAATAATGCAGGAGGAATTCTTGGTGGTTTAAGCAATGGGAATACTATTTTTTTCAGAGTACCAGTTAAACCTACTTCAAGTATTAGTAAAACACAGTACTCAATTAATATGACTAACAATCAAGTTGAACCTCTCAAAGTAACTGGTAGACATGATCCATGCATTGTACCTCGTGTCGTACCGGTTATCAAATATGCAACTGCCTGTGTGATTTATGATCTTCTGATGCAGGCAAATTATTTAAACAGAAGGTGATAATGTTGAAAAATGATCCATATATTATTGGAATCTCGGGACCAACAGGTTCAGGTAAAACTTTTATTACAAAACAATTAGCAGAAAAATTTAGGAATCATAATTTTTCAGTAGAAATTATTTCTACCGATGATTTTTATCGAGATCTATCTCATTTAACTTTTGATGAAAGAACAAAAGTAAATTATGATGATCCAGATTCGATAGATTTTGGAGAATTTAATGATGTATTAAAAAGAATAAATCAAGGAGAAAAAGTTACAATCAATCAATATGATTTTAAGACCCATACTCGAATAAATAAACAAAGAACATTTAATGTTGCGAATATAATTATAGTTGAGGGCATATTTGCCTTTACCGACGAAGAAGTATTAAGAAACTACTCTTTAACTATTTTTGTGGAATTAGATTCTGATCTAAGAATTATTAGAAGGATCGATCGAGATTATAAAGAGAGAGGGAGATCATTTAACTCGGTAGTAAATCAATATACAACTACTGTAAAATTAACACAAGAATTACATGTATTGAGAGATAAAACAAAGGCTGATTTAATTATTTATGGAAATAAAAATCAATTGAGAATCGTTGAATTAATCTTCAGAGGGATCGTAGGGCTTGCCGATTGATTTAGGTGGTCTAGATTTACCAATAAAACCAGATAATGCAAAAATTGTTGCTAAATATGGAATCATCTGAATAAAAGGTTTTGGTACATAAAAATGATCAACAGCAGAGTTAAAATTGATATTTAATGCAATGAATAATCCAAAAAATAGAGATGCAGTAGCGGCACCAATTATAGTCCAATTTCCAAATATTAACGCAGCGATTGCTATAAAACCTCTACCACCAATCATATTTTCTTTAAATGAACTATTGTTTCCAATAGATAGAGTTGCACCCCCTAAACCTGCTAAAACACCAGATAATATTACTGCAAAGAACTGATAACGTTTTACTGCAATACCTGCTGTAGCAGCTGCTTGTGGATTTTCGCCAATAACCCTTATACGCAATCCAATTGATGTTTTAAACAATAAAATATGTAGGATTGGAATTAATCCAAGAGCAATTAAAATTAATATATGTTGATTACTTAACGCAGTTACTATATCCGGAAGTTTCATCAAGAAGGGTCCAATAACAGGAACAGTATAGTAATTTGAAAAAGTAAAATATTTTAAAATATTACCCAATATCGGCTTTTTTAATAAGTACAATCTCTGAAACTTATATTCAGGATCTAATTGAGGAGAATATTGAGCCTGCCAAACTAATTCAGATAATACTTTAACTAATCCAAGTGCAAATAAATTGATAGCCACACCAACAGTAATTTGTTCAGCTTTGAATGTAATACTCAGTATTCCATGAATTAATCCAAGTATTCCTCCAGCGATCATTGCCATTAGTGCAGCAAACCAAGGATCTCCGGTTATTATTGCAGTGTAAACACCAACCCACGCACCTACAAGCATTATACCCTCCAATCCAATGTTTATAACACCAGCTCTTTCGTTAAAAGTTCCTCCCATTGCTGTAAGTAAAATGGGTATTGCAGCTCTTAATGTCTGCTCAAATACAAAAGTACTTAATAAAAGAGACCACATTTGTCGGTGATATGGAATTGGATAAATTACTCCATAGAAAAAAATATTCAAAATATATGGAAATAGAACAATTACTTCCAGTATAATCATTAATTTTAATATAGGCCCAATAACCGGTATTTTTAATAGTTTACCTAATTTTGATTTTAGTTGTAATTCTTTCAAATTATTTATTGTCATTGCTTTTCCTCCGTTGGATCAGAAGCTTGGTTCCATTTTTTCTTCAGAAAATTCTTTGTATATACCAGCTGTGATATAATTTTTTTAGAAATCAAAGGAGTTGCTGCAAAAATTATAACAAGAGCTTGTAATATATAAAGTAAATCAGGAGGAACATCTTCTGTCTTTATATCAATATTGTAGGCACTTTGAGAGAGAAAACCAAAAAATAATGCTGCAATTAATATTCCAAAGGGGGAATTTTGTGCTATCAGCGATACTGCAATCCCATCAAAACCCAAGGTCCCTTCCATACCTATTTGATATCTAAAGGGATATGTGCCCATTACCATAAAAGTTCCACCTAAACCTGCAATGCCACCACTAAGGGCCATGGTAAGTGTTGTTATTTTCTTAGTATCGATTCCCGCTGATTCAGCTGCAATTGAATTTAAACCCACAGCTCTCATTTTATATCCAAAATTTGTTTTTGTAATTAGAATATAAATTAAAATAATTAAGACTACACCCAAGAATAGAGAAATATTCAATCGAGATGAAACTTCAGGGAACAACGGCTGCAATTGAGCTTCAGGAGAAATTTTATCCGTTTGGCTATGTGCATCCTTACTAGTTTTATCCAAGAATGGCGAATATGAATTAGAACCAATTAAATAGGTTGCAACATTAATTGCTAATAAATTCATCATTATAGTTACAATTACCTCATGAGCACCACGATGTGCTTTTAAATATCCAGGTATCATTCCCCAAATACCACCTGCAATAAATCCTATTAGAATTGTTGTAGGAATTAGAAAAATCTTTGTATTCATAAAGTTAATTCCGGATTTTGGAATTATCTCTGCAGCCCAAATTGCGCTGAATAATCCTCCAATCATCATTTGTCCCTGTCCTCCAATATTAAATAATCCAGCTTTAAATGCAATGGCAACTGCTAGACCACTAAAAATAAGTGGTGTAGTCCAGTATAACATTCCTGCTATATTTTCAGGATTAGATAATA
>JAOUKW010000085.1 GCA_029882335.1 Candidatus Heimdallarchaeota archaeon
GTGAACAATTTGTAGATTCTGTTAACATTACTTGGACATCAGGAATCGACACATTTGGACATTTGGTTGATTATGATATCTCTTATTCCCAAGATAATGGTGTTTCATGGTTAAATATTGTATCTAATGTCACAGGAACAAGCTATCTATGGGATACATCGACAATTCCCAGAAGTAATAATAATTTAGTTAAAATTGTTGCCAAGAGTGTAGATCTAGTAATAGAGGTTATGTCGACATCTACATTTACATTAATCGATTCTCATCAATTAACTGCAGCTCAATTTCTAACTCCAAATTCAGGAGCAGCAGTAGTGGGAAGTCTACAAGTAACTTGGACAAGTGGTACTGATAATTGGGACCATGCTATTACCTATAATCTCTTATATTCCTCCCAAGGGGCTAATTCTTGGAATTTACTACTATATGCAACAAACTCATTAGCTTTTATTTGGGATACTACAACGGTTGCAGATGGTTCTTATGAGTTAAAGATTGTTACAAATGATACCTATGATAGTTCAATACTAGAAACAGTATCAGTTACATTTACAATTGATAATGTGATTGACAATCCTCCACCATCTTCTTCAAATCCACCATCATCCCCTTCAAGTAATCCAAGCTCACCAAGCAGCGATTCATCCGATGATGATAATACCAATGATACTGATACAGGTGAACAAGATGATTTTCTATCCCTATTAAACGGACCCTCCAATATCAGTATGTTAGTATTTTTATCAGCTATTGGAATTATTGTAAGAAATAAGAGGAAGCTATAGTTTAAACAAACAACTACATATTCATGATGATAACACCTATGATAATTTAATCTAAAACTTTTTAAAATTCAATTTAAACTCTAACTTTATATAAATCGATTAATTTTATCTTAAACCAATGTTAGGCTAGTTGCACCTAATATTTCAAGAACATTTATTAATGTTAATAAATATAGAAAATATGTAATATTATAAATTCATTCAGAAATATAACATTGCAGAGGTAAATTACATGACTTTTAACTATAAATTTGATGAAAAAGTGGTTATGACCGATGGAAACAAATTATCAACCATCCTTGCCATTGAAACAAATAAAAACTTGGAACACGATGTACTTGATACAATTGTTATAAGAACACCATATTCTGCAAAAGGTATGTTTAGTTTAATTCCAGCAATAGCACCTAAACTTATACAAAAATTTCATTGGGTTTTACAAGATTGTCGAGGAAGATATGATTCTGATGGGGATTTTGCAATTTTAGATGAAGAGCAGGATACTTTAGATACATTGAATTGGATTACCAAACAAAATTGGTCTAATAACAGAGTACACATCTTTGGTCCATCCTATCTTGGGTGGGTCGCTCTCCAAGTAATTCAAAAAAATTCAAATGCAACTATTGTAAGTGTATTCGCTCCTATGACATTTTCCAATCTTCAGGAAGGAGTAATAACAACAAATGGTATGCTTAATCTTCATCATTCATTAGCTTGGTCAATGATGATGTCTACAAAGGTACAACCTTCAATTAGCTTAATTAATGAAAAATGGGATGATTTTTATTATAAAGCTAGAAGAAAGGGACCTATACTTGCAGGATGGCCAAATCGAGTTTGGGATTCTTTTTCTAAGATAGAGACTCTTGCTAACAAAAAAATAGAATTTTATGAGGATCATAGCTTTGCTACAAAAATAACACTTGTTGCCAGTTATTTTGATTTCATCTGTGATGCATCACTCAAACTATATGTTGAATTAGCAGAAATTGGTGGAGTACCTCCAAATATGATTATTGGTCCTTGGGGTCATAACGGTTACTTATCCTCACTTGGTTCTGTAGGAAAATTTGAACTAAATGAAGAAGGTAAAGGAAATATAATCAAAGATCTAAATGAGCATTTTTCCACATTAACAAATGGAGGTCTGAGTAAATCGGCTATCAAGATTTTTATACTTAGAAAAGGAGTTTGGGTGAATTTTCTAAAATTGCCTGAATTTAAAAATAAGACTGTTTACTATCTTTCTTCAAAAAATCAAATGTCACTTAAACTTGATACTCAAGACGTAGATGAGTTGATTATTCAGGCTAATATAACAAATCCAGTAAAAACTAACGGTGGTCCTTGTTGGGATAATGCTCTTGCCACAGGTTTGTTACCTGGTCCAGTTGATCAAAGGGGGATAAATAACAGAGATGATATCTTAAAGTTCTACTCAAGTCCATTAGAAGAGGATATCGTTATAATGTCTAAAGTTAAGATTAAAACATATATCAAGGCTTCAAAGGTCGCATCTACAATAACTGGAAAATTAAATGTGGTATTAGAAAATGGAGAAGAGGTAATATTACAAAATGGAATTACAAAGGTCAATAATACTGATGATTATCAGAATATCGATATTGACCTAAGTTTCACCTCTGTTGAAATCAAAAAAGGAGAAAAACTAATGGTGGAATTAAGTTGGAGTAATTTTCCATTTTACAATTTACCAGATCATGATTCAGATTATAAATTATGGATTTCTATTAATCAAGAGAATCCAACGACGTTAGAATTTGCTAATTATTTAACTAATGAGAATAGTGATGAATAATTCAGATTTGGAAAAACCAGTTACTTGTAGATAATGTAAAATTATTAATGATTATTGTAACATTTATTTTACTCAATCTATATTCCTATCTGAAGTGATTTATTACTGTATAATAAGATGTATTAAATCAACATATTTCTAGTAAATTTACTAGACTTTGATTCATATTTCTAATAATAGGTGGTGTGTATAGTTAAACAAACAAAAGATAAAAATCAATCAACAAATGATAAAGAAACAGATCCTGACCAAATATCTGCAATGATAAATATCATAAAAGCATACCAAAACAAGGTCCAATCCTCAATTATTTTCATATTGAAAATTTATCCCGAGCTTTCTACGAATGAATTATCTAAAAAATTAAACAAGTCTAAACCTACAATTCTTAGAAATATTCAGAAACTAATAGAATTAGGGATAATATCAGTTAAAGAGATACATAATCTACCTGGTGCTTATCCACAACGTGTATACTCATTGAATAAGCCGAATTTTGTAGTAAGAGGACAGGATTTGAGTGAAAAATTAATGGAAAATCCATCACTTGTGTTAGAATACAATGCATATTGGCTAAATCAATTCAATCAATTACGGTACATAGCAGATGCAGCGATCGAATTTATTAAACAAAGAGAAAAAGCAATTTTGAAGAATTATAAAAATCCTCAAGAGTTATTTATGATATTATCCGATCATCTAGGATCATTTTCCAGTTATTATTTAAGCAGGAATCAAGCTAAAGATGCATTGAAAAGTGGAATTCAAAAAATACCCCACAAAAATTATAATCATGAGAACAATGATCTGAATGAATTTATGTATTTGGAATTATTTCTTCCGATTAAAAGTTTACTGGATGTAATGATTGAGTCTAACTATCAATTTAATGGTGAAATATGGAAAAATGTGGTAGAACACAATAAATCATGAAGTACGATTATTTCGCATGCATTACAATTATTTAATAAAAAGTATAAATCTTTTTCTATTAAATCAATAAATTTGACATGATGTATTCATATCGTATTGTTGCAATTGGAGATATTCACGTAGAATTAAATCTGTTAAATTTGGCATTTGAATGGATATCAAAGAATTCGATAGATGCAGTTATTCAAACAGGAGATATTTGCAATGCCCGATTATTACCAAAAGATGCTAATCTTGCACAAATTTTGAATCAAGCTGATTCAACTTTTGATATCTTTAAAAGTTCGAATAAACTCATCAATTTTGTTCCTGGGAATCATGATCCAATTGAGATAGGATCTAAATACGTATCAGATACAATTATTAATAGACATTCGAATTCAGGATATTTGTTTAACTATAAAATAACTGGTATAGGCGGAAGTCATAGTGTACCATCTCAATTAATTGGCAAAACAGTACCATTTATTGAGTCATCTTTGGACCACATATATGACTTAGCTGATTTGGATTATGTAGGCAAAAGAATAATTGATGATTTTGAGTATTATATTCATAGTGATATAATTAAAAATTATGATTATTTATTCCCTTGTGATATATTAATTACACACACTCCTGCTTTAATTGAAGGAGCAGACTATCATAATTATGCATCCCTTGGTATTTATAAATTAATTGAACGTTATCAACCATTGCTTCATATATCCGGTCATATTCATCTTCCAAAAACGCATATTGAGAAGATAGAATGGGAAAATAAGAAAGCCACAACGCTAATTAATCTAGGATCGTTGGATGAGAAAAAGATCTTTCTAATTGAATTGTCTAAGAATGAAATAAAAGTTGATGAGGTATCAGTAATTGAATTGGAATAACTCTTTAATTTAAATTTTTGAACGAATATTATCAGTGAAGTATTCTATCTCATTCTTAATTTCATCAGTTACTCCATATATTTCATAAAAAATTTTATCTAAATTATCTGATAACTCATTATAATTATAATTAAGATCTGATTGTAAACCTTTAATAATTCTTGTCACCAATGAGACAACCTCTATAAATTTATTATTGTTCATAATAAATGGTAATCCCTTAATATAAGAAGCTGTTACCATATTACTTCGGTTAATAAATCCTCTAAGTATATAAGTAGCAAGTTTTGTATTTAGAAATCCTAGTAGATACAGTAACATATCGTGATTTTCATGAAATAAAGTCGGATTAATTCCAAATAATGAGTTAGATTCCATATAACATGCACTAAATTCCACACCCATAGAAGAACAGGTAATCCCTTCTTTATAAAAGAACTCACGATTGCGAATTATATAGTTTCGTGATTGAGAATGGCTTTTATCAACATCAGACTCAATCCATTCTTTTGGTAGATAATAATACTGTTTACCACCAGGGTTTCGATAAAATCGAATCCACCCATTACCTGGTGAGTTTGTCATTTTTTTAAGAAAATATTTATCATTTCCTGTTGAAATTCCTGTTCCTCCTCCATAAATATCACCGATCTTTATGTTATTATTATAGAGATCAATTATAAATTCAATTGCAAAAATAGGGTGACCTATGAAAAATTTAAGATCTGGTGTGTTATTAAATAGAGATTGATTTATTTTGAATCTACGTGAACCATATTGCCAATAATCTTCCTGATGTTGTAATCTATCAACAGAATTAAAATTATGGTGTGTTTGATCCATGTTTGCATTTTTATTTCTTTTTTGTAAAATAAGAATTACTGTTTTAACATCTGCATTAGTTCCATGAAATAAATTCTGAGGTGGTAGAATTACATCTTTAAATATAAAATGTTGTAATAAAAATTTTCTAAATTCTAAATAACGTCTTTTGGTAAGAAAATTATCCTGCAGTATAAAACAAAGTATCCCGTTCTCATCAAGTAATCTCGTTGCTTTAATAGTAAATGCCACATATAAATTAAGAACAGCAATTTTACCATAATTCTTTTCAATATATTTTCGTTTTTCTTTTATATATTTACTTTGTCTTTTACTCTTATATGGTGGATTACAAATTATTAGATTGAATTTTTTTTTACTTTCATATTCCAAAAAATCAGTTTTTATTAGTATAATATCAGAGCAAATACCTTGAGGTTGAGTGTTTTCTTGTATGTCTATTCCAGTTATTGCCAATTTAAATTTACTTATTTTGGCTTGTTTTAGAAGTTCAAGAATGAAAATTCCATCTCCATAACATGGATCAAGAATTCGAAGTACTTTGGTATCTACCATATTATTTTGATCTAGAATGCTCAAGTATGTAAGAGATTTTTCAACCATATACTTAGCAGTTAGCTCTGGTGTATAATACACACCATTTTGTCTATTACTGCTTAGAATATCATTCATACTAAAGTTGCATTCCCTTTTACTATTAAAAGTCCAATTAGTGGAAGTGGTTTAGTATAGTTACTACCATCTATTATATACCTTTTCTGCAAATCCTAAGAAATTATTCACAGATAATTTTTCATTATTATCTAATATTACAAATCCACTAAAATATCCAAATACTTGATGTTGAACCGATTTAAAAATCAATAAGTTTACCACTGAATTACGATCTATAATTGGTTGAAATTCCATATTAAATCGACCGTCATTGCTGGTAAACTTCCAAGAATTAAGAAAATTATTACTATCTATATGAAATTCTACGATATCTAGTTTATGACCAATACCATCATAAAATATCATATTTTCAGTGCCCTTTGGATCTCCAAAACCATAGCCAATATTAAACCCAAATAGTTTTCCATTTAACCTACCTGAAGCAGATCCCCAATACCATGTATCACGATATGGCCAAACTCCTCTTCCCCAATCTAAAACAGCAAAGCTGTTATTTGTGGGAAATACAATAGTCTCTTCTCCTATCTTAACTGTTCCATTTACGTCAATACAATTTATTTTTTGATTATAATAGAAATGTTTTGGTTTATTTTTCCAAGGTGTTGACATCACAATTGAATCCGCGTTTGGATCAAAATTAAGTTCAAATTTAGCAACTAAATCACCTTTACTGTAATTCTTAAAATCAATGCTTAATGTAAAATTTCCTGCATTCCTATCCAAATGTATTGATAAGTTTTTGCCTTGATAACTCGTGATACCTGAGGTTGATGTATGGGGTAAATTCGTCTTTCCTTTACTAAATAATTTTGTTTCTTCTTTAGAAATGAATGTTTTTTCCTTAAAATCCAACCATACAACATTGAATAAAGACATAATACCAAGGTCTGCAATGGTCAAAGTTATTCCAAACTCATCACTTAATATTGCAAAATAATCCCATTCCTTAATCCTATGCCATCCGACCGCTATTTGTTCACGGTTATATGATAATAAAGGCTTTCTCATCCATCCTGTTTGGTTTAGTTTACCCTTTTGGTTTAGTAGTTCTGATTTGTTTACAATCTCTGTATTATTATCCACAAAGAAGCAATCAGTGAGTACAGTTAAAATATTAACCATATCACTTGTTTGAAATTAACATTTGTTAGATAACGAAATAAAACAAAAAACTGAAAATGTATCTCTGTTTAATTCATTGATTTCATTATTTTGATTTTATGAAATCCAAAGTAGCGAAAAACAAATTTATTGTTAAAATTAAGGATTAAAACATCATAATTCTTATTAACAAATTATAGTTTATGGAAAATATGATAAGCAAACTGGGTAAAGTCATTGCACTATTAAAAGATCGATTGTATGCTGATGATCTTGATGGAATTACTCAGATTTTAGATAAAAATAAAGAATTAATTGAAGAACAAAAAGGAAATATTGACCTTTTGGTATTGAAAGCACGATTTTACCGTCAAAATCGTGAATATGAACTAGCAACAAAAATAATTTCATCACTGAAAAAAAAGGTCCCATATGAGAATGAAATTAATAAAATTAAAGTACTTGTTGAATATGAAAATTTACAGGTTTCGCTTCATAGATACCAAGAAATTCAGGTAGAATCAATTAATACACAAGAAAGAAATAATAATTTAAATCAAATCGAAGAGTTAATTTCCCATTTGTCTGTTGATGAACAAGAAGCAATCATAGGAGAAATTGCTCTGTTTTATAATTTAAAGGGTTTATATTTGTATTATACTCATCAGATGGCTGAAAGCATGGAGTGTTTTTCTAAAAGTATTTCAACTTTAATAAAAATAAATGACAAATATCATTACTTAATAGTGATGGTGAATAAGGGATTTTGTCATATTTACATTGGTGAATGGAAGGAAGCAGAATATTGTTTTGAGCAGGTTTATGGTATTGCCTGTCTGATTTCAGATCAAGAATATAGATATTGGATTTATAATGGGTATCTTCTATTAAATCTTTTTAAAAGTAATCTAGATGAGTGTATTTCATATTATTATAAAGGGTTAGATATCATTCAATCTCTTGATTTACCAAAACTAGAAGGTGATTTATTGGTAACTGTGGGATTGATCTATTGGGAACAAAATAATTTTACCATGGCAAGAGAAAGCTTTCAGCAAATTATGAAGCTGCCAATGGATAAAATTAATCCGGTAACACTAGCATTGGCATTATTTTATCAATATTGGATTTATTTGGAACAGGAAAATAAAGAACAAGCGCAGCTAATCCTTAGTACATTAAAATCAATGCAACTAAGATCAAATGATCCATTTTTCGAATACGGTTTGAAGGTATCAGAAATTCTTTTACTAAAATACAGTGATGATCCACAAGATAAATTAGAAGCAAAGAAGGAATTAATCTCATTACATGAGGCAGATGTAGGAAATCTACATATATCTCAAGTGTTAATGATTCTATTAATTCAACTTCTCATGGATGAATATATAATTACTAGACAATCGGCAACATTGGAAGAAATTTTTGGTATTGCAAAAGAACTCTCTGAAATTGGATTGTTAAAAGGCATTTATTCTCTTACAATAGATTCAACTTTGATTATTGCAATAATATATTTACTTAATAATGATTTACAAAGTTGTCATAGGGAATTAACTGAAGCATTAGAAATCTCAATACAGAAAGATATAACTGTTCAAAGAGAGAGGATAAAAACCGATTATGATGTATTATTTAAAATGGGTAACATTGATGATAATCTAAGAGAAAATGTAATATCAATGTTGAATTTTGAAATTCATAATTTAGGTAAAATAAAAGACCATATTAGTAGAGACAATCGGTTATAGACTATTTATACATATATCTGGATTTAAGAATTTTTACCTATTCACATGATAATTTTTGTAATTACAAACTTCCAAAGCAACATCAGATTCAAAGAATCAATTAATCTTTCAAGTTTAGGAAATCCATATATTTAAATTCACCAGATTCGTCAACTGCCTCTCCAGATTCGAGGTTATCAACTATTTGTTTTTCAAGTTTCGCGATTTCAATAGTGAGTGTAATTACTTCTTCTATTTTCTCTTTGGGTATGACAACTACCCCATTGCTATCCGCAACGATGAGGTCTTCTGGATTTATAATGATATTATTAATTTGAATTTGATCATTTACTGAGACTTGATATAATCTATTCCTTGGTGATTTAATGGCTACACCCCGTGAAAACATCGGATAATTAATTTCATCAATTTCATCAATATCTCTACAAACTCCATCCAGTATCGTTCCTTGAATCCCCTTTAGTTTAGCAGAAGTTGATAAAATACCCCCCCAAATTGCAACCTCTAGATTACCATTGCTGGTCATAATAATGATATTGTCTTCATTTGCTTTACTAATTGCATCGATAGCTAATGGCATTGGATTTTCAATAATTATATCCGTGAATTGAACTGTAATTGCTTTACCATAAATCTTCATATTCATATTATTTTGAAGTTTTATTCCTTCCAATATTCCGTCAAGGTTTAACTTATCCATTGCATCGGAAATATTTGCAGTTGAAACAGTTTCTAATAAATTTAAGTTCATAGTTGTATATCTTATACCATTTATTAGTTGATTTTTATAGCGATTTAAATTTAGAACTAAATTATCTAAATTTATTGATTAATATAAATTTACTGCTTTTTCAAAGTATTTACGAAATAAAACTACTCTTCACATTATATTTATTGAAGTAGATTAATCAGAAATCTATTTTTCTGTAATATATATTTAGAAGGTGATTTAATAATTCAAACTAATGGAATTAACAAATAAATCTTTATGCTATAATTGTGATAGTACAGAAACAGATCCATATACAATATATTTTGCAAATACAACAAAAACACTAGTGTCTAATATATCTACAGGGATTAGCTCAAGACAAACCCGGTATAAAAATTTGGAGATGAATACTGACTATCTTTGTACGCAATGTGTGTTCGGTTATTGGAAAAAGAGGGTTATGATAAAGGTGATTTTGATTGGGCTATTTTTGTCTCTTGCCTATGGGAATTACTATTATTGGAATTTGAAATTTATTGCATATTTTCTATTGCTGGTGGTCTTAATACAAAGTATAATTATCTATATGATTTGGAATGAATCTCAACAAATAAGAGGACAGCAACTAGTAAAAAGCCTGAAAAATAAGGAAATAAAAGAAAATGGGTATGATGTAATATGGGATGAGGAAGAGTATCAAATAAGAAAGAGTAGGATATACAATAATAATTATTAATGATATATTGGTTTTTTATTATTAAAAATGTGAAAAATAAAAATTTGAGTACAAAAAAGATCATTACCAAGGGAATTGCAAATTGAAACTTACTTACGTCTTTAATTAAAATTTTATCAATTTGTTAAAATTGGCAAATAATTTAAGAATAATTGTAGTATAAAATACCCAATAGGTTGTACAAACTCCAAATTGTGTAATAATTAGAATGAAATAAAAAAAAATCATAAATACAATAAATTAGAAATATGATAATAATCACAGTATAAATAATTGTATTAAATCACTAATAATTTAAATTTCTTTATTTTACTGAAAAAAATGGAATCTTCGATTAGATTAATCAAACTTCGAATATCGGGGTGAAATTAAAAAATGTTACTCAGTAAATATTTCACAAATAATGAAAAATTTAAATATAACTAAATTTCACTTCATTTTGTGGTTACAAGAGAGAATATACCCAAGATTAAATCAAACGAGCAAAAAAACAAAATATTTCAAATTCTTGAATTATTATTAGTTATTCCGCTTACACTCCCGTTTGTAGTTGTTTTTTTAACTCCCAATAATACATACTTTGGATGGAATCTAGTAGAATGGTTTAGATTTATGATTATATTGCCTTTGGGTGCATTAATTATGATCCCTGTTATTAGTTACTATCTTGGTACCAGTGATTATCGATTTAAAATATTATTACATTCAACCCTACTTGCAGTTTTAGTCTCATTGTTAGTATTTATGGCAATCGGGATTGATGTATTTAATCCTAATGCAAAATTGCTAAATTCAATGCTGTCATTTGGCTCTATCCTTTTAATTATAACTCCTCCTGCAATTGGGATTATTATGACTTTATTTAGTGAAACAAATACTCATTTAGTAGAGGTTAATCGTGTCATGGAGGTTGCAATTAACGGGGATTATACGATTCAAATTAGTAAACCTAAGACATTATCAGATTCAGTATTTGGTCCTATTGCAGATACTTTAAATAGTCTTATCCATACAACCCATCTACTTCTTGAAAATAATATGTCGACTATTGATGATATCAATCAATCTTCAAAAATCGTATCAGATAATACCAACCTCATCCTAACCTCAACAGAGGAGGTTACTTCTACAGTTGAATCTATGGCTGATACATTAAACTTACAATCAGAACGGATAACTAGTCTATATGGTGTCACTACCAATTTAAATGAAACAATCAAAGGTATTGTAGATCAAATTCAAACAAATGCTTCAATCGTATCTAACATATCATTGCAAACAAGTGTGCTTGCCTTGAATGCAGGAATCGAGGCATCAAGAGCAGGTGATTATGGTAGGGGATTTGCCGTGGTGGCAGAAAATGTAAGAAAACTCTCTGAAGATACAAAGAAGGCAGTAAATCAAATATCTGAAGTTTCAGTCACTATTTCTGAACTACTACAAAGTTCTTTCTATCGAACTTCTGAGTTAGTAAACGAATTACAAGCTATGGCAGAAGAATCTTCTGCCTCTGCTGAAGAAATAACAGCTGCAACTGAAGAAATAGCAAATTCCATCTCTGATCTATCAGTGTCTTCAGATAAACTCCATGATCGTGCATCTAAATCTATTGAGGAGTTAATGGTTGCTGGTTTAAGAAAATATTTTTCTAAAACAAAAGTCGAACCCTTACAATCCATATAATACATAAGGATTGATTACAAAGATATGATTGAACAGTTCTCCTATAATATTTTAATATCAATTAGCTTTATCTTGATAATATTTGTGTTAGTGATCTCTTTTTTAAAAAAATCTGAGAAATATATGGTTATTACTGCATATGGGATATTATTACAATATATTTTGTTTGTTAC
>JAOUKW010000326.1 GCA_029882335.1 Candidatus Heimdallarchaeota archaeon
TAGATTAATCAACATTAATCCTACTAATATTTTTCAACCACTATTCCCTATGGTAATATCGGTAATATCAACCATTTATTGTGCAAAATCAATTGAGAATCATAAATTTTCATATTCCCAAATCTACTATAATTTTATATATTTTTACATTTTGAATACACTGGTGTGGTATATAATTTTTCTATTGTGGATTTTACCATTAAGGATTAGTATGATTGATTTTAACATTATCAATCTGATTGGGTCTTTGATATTTATTTTATCACTTGGTTCTGCTGTATCGATGTATCATATTGCAAATTCAATTTACTTCCCAACTTATACTCATAAGAGTAGGGTTGAACAAATGTTGTATTTCATTTTTGGTATGATATCAGGGGCAAATTTATTTGATAACATGTCTAATATAATAATCCAAACACCTGGGACAAATCAGATAATACTAATAATTCCAAACCCATTTAAAATTTATACTCTTGTTGGTGTCATTCTCCTTATACTTCCATATTTAATATTGATTTACAATATAAAACAAGCAAAAAAAGTATTGGAGAATACCAATAAATTAAATGCATATATGGATCCTTTTGCCATGCCAAAATTGAAATTAGCCCTTTTTGCGATATATATGTATTTAATTGGGACGTTAATTGCATTTATAGTAAATTGGCTGGTTTATTATAAATTGATATTATCATTGCCGTATGGTTTAAGCATTATAATTCCTGCATTTCCTATTTTTCTCCTAATTAATTTCCTGTATCTGTCATTTCAAACACCTGATTGGTTACGACGGAGGTGGATACCAATACAAAAACAAAATATAGAGATTGATTGTCATGATTGAAAAAATAATTCCCTTAAAATTAGATTTTTTAAAATATGAAAATTTTGAAATTCAAGAATTATGCAAAAAACATAAAATTGAAACAGTTTACCTGCCAATTGATGGAACTAGAAGAGGATTTCGAATATCGCAAATTAAAATTTCACAACCACCTGAATTCAATTTCCAAGCATATTATGAGTATGTCATTCCTAGATTGGTTGAGCTAATTAAGAAATTTTATTCATTGGGAATTAAAAATTTAATAATATTATTAATGGATGAGACTGCATTTATTAGGGGAAAGGAATACCTTAGTATGGCATTAAATTTAGGAATAAAACCTCTGTATGAGGATCAAAGGTTTCTTGATCTCTATAAGTCATATGGGATTTGTGTGTCATTTGAAGGGGATAATGATTTATATAACAAATTTCAAATGAGTTCTTGTCTAAATAATTTTGAGAAACTGGAGAAATTGACTGAAGATAATAAAAATATGAATTTGATTTTTTATACGGGGTGGAATTGCCAAAGAGATTATTTAGATGTTGTTAAAAGACTATCATCATTGGAAATTGACTTTAATTTACTTACTGAGGCTGAATTGATAAAATTATACTATAAAGTTGAACTATCTACAATTGATTTTTCAATCTTTTATGGTCAACCCAGAGATAAAATAATTCCACCACTTTTGTGGAATAATGGACAAAGGTATTATAGTGAATATCCCAGTCTAGAATTGTCAATAGAGCAAATTAAAACGGCAATTTATTATACAATCAAGTCGAGAACAAATATTGGTGATTCATTCATCTCTTATGATAGGATCAATGCAGCTCAAATTCAACAATACCTCAATAAATTTGGAAATAATTCTAATTTATGGGGTGAAAAAATCTATGAACTTGATACCATTTAAGTGGTAAATATTGTTCATTTTTGCATTTGGTTCTAGGTTAATTTCATATTTTTTTACACTACATCAAGAAAAAATAGCAAATACAATATATTCTACAACAAATAAATAATATAGTAAAAATAATTGCAAAAGTTTCAAAAATACTGATCAATTTTAAATAGCAGTATTCCATTTAATATTTATACGTGTCTCAAATATACCTAGAAGAAATAAATGAATTCATAAACAAAATTGGATCCGGAAATATGGATGGCGTTATCTATGATACTGCTATAATCGCATCATTGATTGATAATATTGGTGAGCCAAGATACATGAATCAAGTAAATTCTGTACTATCTATGCAACGATCGGATTATTCATGGGGTGCAGACTATTATCAACCTTTTGATCGATTATTAACAACAGCCTCTGTTCTTAATATGATTGTAGATTTAAAATTGCAACTTAAAAATACTGAAATTCAAAATATTTTTGATAATGGAATTTCATGGTTGAATATTAATCATCCAAAATTAATAAAATCTGAATACCCTATCCCTGTTGCTTTTGAATTTTTATATCCATTTTTTATTTCAAATATAATGGGCAATACAACCTCATTAAACATTAATATTGATAGTCTTGAAAAAGCAAGGAAGAAAAAAATAGAAATTCTTGATAATGTTGTATATAATCAATCTACACCATTATTATTCTCAATGGAAGGGATAGTGGAAAATGAAAAACAAGCAGAAATGCTTGCTAAATTTCAATCATCCAATGGATCATTAGGTGCTAGCCCTGCGAGTACTTCCATTTTTTTGAAATATAAAGTTAAAAAAGCTATATTTCCTGCAATAAAATATATAGCAAATAGTACAACCAAAAAAGGTCAAATCAACCATTTTAATGATTATACTTACATGAATGCAGCATTTTCATTATATCCATTATTCAAGGTAAAATATCATTATACTGGTGAAGCACTAAAAGTTAGGAATTTACTAAGCCAACCTTGGAATGATAAGGGAATACCATTTGGTAAATATTTTCCCATTCCTGATGCTGATGATACTGCAGTAGCATTATATGTATTGCATCATTATGGAGATCCTTCAGTGACTCAAAAAATAAAATCTTTGGAGTTATATGAAGAAGAACATTATTTCAAGACATATTTAGTGGAAAACAGTCCAGCACTAATGACAAATATGCATGTATTGGACGCATTTCTTACCATTGACAAAGAACTTTATCAACCCCAAATTGATAAAATATTGAATTTTATCAAAAATAAAGTAAACCTCAATCCAGAACGAATGAGTAAATATAATGCTTCTACATTAATTCAAACCAGCAATCTGTTACTCACACTTATACCCCATATACCTGAACTTGCTGAGAAATATATTGATTATATTCAAAATCAACTGAATTTCTATAAACAAAATAATATGCTAAATGCCCTATGTAATGATGAAATATCTAGTTCAATTTTAGGATTACTATGGGCAAAACAACATGGATTTGAAGTTGATGTCGCTATAATAAAGGAAATTAAATCAATTCAAGATTCTCATTCATATAATAAATCTCCAAATGGAAGTGATTTTACATGGACATCAAAAGTACAATATAAACCCATACAAATAGATAAAGCTAATGAGTATGCAAGTAAGTTGATTTATGATCGTACTATTAATTCATGATAAAATACAAAGATTAATACTGATAAATAATGAAACAAGTATTAGAAATATAACAAAATAACCGTATTTTTCTTCCTATCGTAAAATGAGGGATATATTAGACAAAATATTCTTGTGCATTATTGATATTATCTTATATCAATAATTAATTGCTCTCATACAGGTAATATAATGAATATAAATGAAATATGTAAAGAAATACCCAAGGTAGAGCTTCATTTTCATCTTACCGGTGCTATTCCAATTCCTGCATTTTGGAAATTAGTACAAAAATATGATAATTATGAAACTATTCAAAGTATTGATGATTTGGAAAAAAAATTTCAATATCGTGATTTCATTCATTTTCTCCAAGTTTGGAGGTGGAAAAATCAATTTATTCGGGAGTATGATGATTTTGAATTTGTTGCAAAGGAAGTATCTCTTGATCTTCAAAAACAAAATATCACCTATGTAGAAGCTTTTGTATCCGCAAGTGATTTTATAAATAATTTTCAGTTAGAATTACCTGAAATATATTATTCAATCAGAAAAGGTCTTAATTCAGTATCTGGGACTAAAGTAAATATCATCGGTGATTTAGTAAGAAATTATGGACCAGAAGAAGGAAACAAACAATTGGAAGAAATCAAGGAATTAAAACATCTTGGAGTTCTTGGTATTGGTATTGGTGGTTCTGAAAGAGAATATCCACCAGAAATATTTAGAAAAGTATATGAAAAAGCAAGAAAGTACGGCTTAAAAACAACAGCACACGCAGGAGAAGTAGTAGGACCTGAAAATATATGGAGTGCAATTAAATCATTAAAAGTGGATCGAATTGGTCACGCAACCTCAATAATTCAAGATGTTGAATTAATTAAATTCGTCAAAGATCACGAAATACCATTAGAACTGTGTCCCGGATCGAATGTTAAAACAGGGTCAATACGTAATATTGGGGATCATCCAATTAAAACTCTTTTTGATCAAGGATTACTTATTTCTGTAAATACTGATGATCCCCATATGTTTCAAACGACAATGGAAGAGGAATTTATGACTCTTTATAGTCAATTTGGATTCAACATACAAGAAATATATGATATTTCTAAAAGAGCAATTGCTTCATCTTGGACACAAGACGCGGAGAAAGAGGTTTTACTTTCAAAGCTAAATAATTTTGCACAAAATATATCTGAAAATCTCAATCAATCTTCTAAAATATAAATCCACATGGTTATGCGAACTTACACCACTGGGATATCTTTATCCCATATTCCACTCAGTGAGCGTGGAAATATGAAAAAAAAGTTGGCAGCCATAGTCAATCAGCTA
>JAOUKW010000351.1 GCA_029882335.1 Candidatus Heimdallarchaeota archaeon
GATCCTTTCTCCCATCATTCAACCCAGAAGCTATATCATTGTAAATACCAGTTATTTTCCAACCATTATTATGACTATACTCTTGTAAACTTCTTATCTGCCTCTTTAAATCATCTTTTTGCTTGTTCGCACTCACTCTTGCATAAATGAATACTTCTTTATCCGATTTTTCTCCAATCAAACCAAGAAACTTCAATATTGTATTGTACCTATATCTCCTATGATTACCCTTTGTTCTATAATCCGGTAGTAGATATTTATCCTCCTCCCATCGTCTTAGTGTGGATTTAGATACTCCAGCTAATTTAGATACTTTTCCTATACTAATAAACATGATATTGATTGGAAAGTTAAATATTTCTTGTACTCATGGTGTATGGTAGATTTTATAAGATATTTCATCTTCTGCTAGTTACAGTGTAAAATTTCAATACTCCATCATAAGTACTTTAATTCACAAATTAACGTTGATTTATAACTCATGACCTATGATTCGTCATGAATAAATTAAGTTTCTTCCTCTAATTTTTGAATATGCATTAAAGCAGTTTCTAGTTTATCATGTAAACTAAATTTTAAGTCAATTAACCTAGAAAGAATGAATTTTGAAGCAATACGGACAAGTGAATTTTTATGAACAATAATATAAAGATGTTTAATTTTTCTTCTTCTATTTAACTGTTCATTCATCCAAGATCTATATTTGGGATCGCCTCGATCTGTAATTTTTCTTGAATCTGCAATAAGATAAAAATAGGTTAAATTTTCAGTTAATTCATCTACTTTTTGTAATTGAATTGCAGCCTTTTCCTTTGATCGAATTGGAAAAGATTCTAATAAGATGATATTATTATTAATTAATTTTACAGTAGAGTGAAATTGATTAATTTCATCCTCCGAAAAATTACTCTTTCCTTCTACTTGTTGCATCAGTATATATAGCCATAACAAATAACATATAAAGTATTACTTAAGCAAAAATAAAATTATCATATTATATCAAAAGAAGCTTCAGTATTTCAAGAATGGTGTGTAAATCGTGTATACTCCTCCTTATGCACAATGACATAAAGATCAAGGCAATGAATGTTTTTAAATAAGATTTAATGAATAAGTGTCATATTAGATGTATCTAATTGAAATAAGTAAAAATGTGATAAATTATATGTATTTAGACTTACATTGTTTCATTCATAGCAATTCAGTTAATTCATAAACCAAATTACCATCAATATAGGTTTTTTCTAATTTATTACGGGCATCCAATGGGTCTCCATTAAATATTAGAAAATCAGCGTCTTTGCCAACTTTCAAGCTACCAGTACGATTATCCACACCAAGTACTTTTGCGGGATTAATGGTAATTGTTTCTAATGCTCTTTCACTGGGTAATCCCTCTCGTACAGCCATTATTACTGTATCTAATAATCCATTGATTGGAATTACTGGCGCATCAGTTGTAATACACACAAGTGCACCTGCTTTCATCATTACACCAGGAGTGGATACCTTCTGATCTTTTAGCTCATGTTTGACTCTTGTACCAAATAAAGGACCAACTACAACAGGAATACCTTTTTCCACGATTACATCTTTTACCTTGTAACTTTCTGTAGCGTGATGTATCACCAGTTTATACCCAAATTCCTCGGATAATCGTATTGCAGTTATGATATCATCTGCTCGATGAGCATGACTCATTACAGGTATTTTATTATCAATTAACATCAACAAAGCTTCATATGTCAGGTTTATCTTTGGTTTTCTCATTGATTTTCTTTCTGATTCATCTTTTCCTTGTTCAATTTCTTGACTTTTTTCATAATGTTCCCATTCCTCTCTGTAATCCAATGCCTGATAAAATGCGTCTCTTATAACATAGGCAGTGGACATTCGAGTTGACGGTAATCTTTTTTGTTCAAATCCCACTCGTTTTGGATTTTCACCCATCGCGAATTTAATTCCAGCTGGAGCTCGGATTAACATTTTTTCTACATTATTTCCATATGATTTAACCACTGCAAATTGTGCTCCGATTGGATTTGCAGATCCATGTGTCAAACCCATGGTTGTAACACCACCTCGACGTGCATCATCCATACCGATATCTTCAGGCCAAATAGCATCCAAGGTGCGTAAATGAGAATTAACAGCCTCCATTCGTTCATTTCCATCACCACCAGCAGGATAGGCAGATACACCTTCTGGCCAAAGTGATACATGCGAATGAGCATCTATAAAACCTGGAACAATGAACTTTCCAGAACAATCTATAATTTCACATCCATCGACAGATACACTATTACCAATATCAGTAATCTTTCCATTATCGATAATTAAAATTCCTCCTTCAATTATATCACCTTCAATTGGTAATATTGTGGCGTTTGTAAATGCGGTTTTCATTACCATTGTATCAGAATTAATTATTATTAAATGTATAAATGATACTACTTATTATCTGATTGAAGATTTGAAATTACAATCATATTGATATTTCATGGTTTTTTGGTCAATCACAATCTAATATTACACAAATAAAATATTGAATTATGAATTGAATTTTTACTAATAGAAGTGAATTTATTGGAAATTAATTATTTTACATTTATAGGCGAATATTCAACATATATGATATGATAATTTTTGCGTATAAGTCTGCCTAAACGCAATGTTTCAATTGATTACTAGATATTTGCTAATTCCCATTTATTGAAGTTTTAAAGAATTATTAATAATCTACAAAGCTGCAATTCTATGGCTAGGTATTTCTCAATAGCGACTAGTTCCACCCAATGAAAGAGGTAAGGGTATTGGTTCTAGTTTCAATCCTATTACTAGGTATTTGTCAATTGCGACTTATAATTTTTCCCAGAGATAGCATTGTTTTCAATGTTTCAATCCTATTACTAGGTATTTGTCAATTGCGACTTAGAACAAGCACTAAAATATATTATGAACTCTGCTTAGTTTCAATCCTATTACTAGGTATTTCTCAATTGCGACTCTATGCAGCAGTTTTCAATCGTATGATGAATGCAGAACAGTTTCAATCCTATTACTAGGTATTTGTCAATTGCGACCGAGATGATGTTTGCGAGGAATGTGAGATTATCAGACGAGGTTTCAATCCTATTACTAGGTATTTGTCAATTGCGACCGAGACCTAGAAATTTCTCAAATTAATGACCTCATAGAGTTTCAATCCTATTACTAGGTATTTGTCAATTGCGACAGTGCTACATCGGGGCTTACATCTCCAGAAACGAAAACTGTTTCAATCCTATTACTAGGTATTTGTCAATTGCGACCTAATTCGGGTGTTAGAACAACTGGTGAAGCAAATAAGTTTCAATCCTATTACTAGGTATTTGTCAATTGCGACATAAGTAGCTAATTTTAAAAGTCCGAGAGGCGGATATTGTTTCAATCCTATTACTAGGTATTTGTCAATTGCGACATTTTTATTCGATTTTTTTATGGAGGTTCGTTAGTCGGTTTCAATCCTATTACTAGGTATTTGTCAATTGCGACGTGTAAGAATAAGGAGTATAAATTTAACTGTAACTACTCCGTTTCAATCCTATTACTAGGTATTTGTCAATTGCGACTAAGTTTTAATTTTTGGTTCATTTTCAGTTGGTACTTTGTTTCAATCCTATTACTAGGTATTTGTCAATTGCGACTCCTAAGTATCGCCACCTTGTTCTTGGTCAGACAGGTTCGTTTCAATCCTATTACTAGGTATTTGTCAATTGCGACAGGATTTTTTTAATAGGGTTAAAGATTTACTTAATTGGTTTCAATCCTATTACTAGGTATTTGTCAATTGCGACCAACCTAATACTATTAAGAGTTACAAGCACAGGTTCAACGTTTCAATCCTATTACTAGGTATTTGTCAATTGCGACAAAATATCTAAAATATTAGTAAAAGAATGTACGAATAGGTTTCAATCCTATTACTAGGTATTTGTCAATTGCGACAAAGACTTCCAAGAGGGATAATAGAGCTACTGTGTGGGTTTCAATCCTATTACTAGGTATTTGTCAATTGCGACATAATAGTTTACCGAGCGGTTCTACTTGTAGTACAAGCGTTTCAATCCTATTACTAGGTATTTGTCAATTGCGACGGAATGGGATTTAATAATATAACCTATCCATCAGTTTGTGTTTCAATCCTATTACTAGGTATTTGTCAATTGCGACTATATTGGTAGATCAACCAACTCGTGTCGCTGAGGCTAGTTTCAATCCTATTACTAGGTATTTGTCAATTGCGACTTAAAGGATCTTGATTAAATCTTGCTAATCCTAACGAGGTTTCAATCCTATTACTAGGTATTTGTCAATTGCGACCTTG
>JAOUKW010000038.1 GCA_029882335.1 Candidatus Heimdallarchaeota archaeon
GATTTATTTTTTAATGAACTAATTAATCATTGATACTCCAACCAGATAAGTATGGAGATTTTTGTGAATTCAATAAATGTTTTTTTTCAAAAAAAAAAAAATATCGTAGAAAGATAAATATTGCGAAAAATACAATTCTCTACTTTTCATTAACCATATTTCACTCATGAAAAGATTTCTTTTCATTATGTCACGGAAGTATCCAAATGATTGCAATTAATGATATGATAAATATTTTGTATAGAATAAACTAGAAATTTAATAAAGGATAAAGCAGAAGGTCACTTACCATTGACTACAATTGTTGATTTTATAGAAGAGATTGAACAACATTTTGAACATGGAGAATATGACAAAATAACAAATATCATCAATCAATTTAAAGCAAATAATCAAGTGAATTTATTTAAAGCAAGACTGCTTCGACATACTGGAAATCATCAGCAAGCAATTACGCTTATTTCTACAGAGATTAATAATGGAATTAATAATCCATTCATACTAACTGAATACTATCTTGAAAACATATACGCACACTGGCATATCGGTAAAGTTAATGCAGTTTTATTTTTACTTGATGAAGTAAACAAATTATTACTAGCAAACACCAGTAATACAAAACAATTTCTCAAGATAAAAGCGAATTATCTTCATATTAAAGCACTCGCTACCATGGAATTGATCTCTACAGAAGAAGGAGAAGCATTACTTCTCGAGAGTATTCAAATTAAAGAAAAGATTGGAGTAAAACGAGAACTTGCACTTAGTTACAATAATTTGGGCTATTTGAGACTCCACATCAATGATATTAATGGAGCATTGTCAAATATAAAAAAATGTTTATCTACCAGTCAAGAAATAAATAATTATCATCAAATTGGACTTTGTTTAGGAAATATCATCGAAATTTATATTCAAAATAACAATCTACCACTTGCACAACAATATTTAGAACAATTTGATGTGTTAAATCAATCACATTACCACAATAAATGGATCAATTTATGGTATAGATATTCAAAGGCCATAGTATTGCAAAAAAGTAATTCATTTCGCGATAAAATCCATGCAGAGGATTTATTCATCCAAATAATTGATTCTGAACTTTTATCCTCATCTATTCATGAAAAATCAATATACTACTTATGTGATTTGTATTTATTCCAATTACAGATTGAATTCGATCAGGAAGTATATCAAAATTTAAATGACTTAATCAAGCGTTTAATTCGATTTGCAGAAGAGATCCAATCAGAAATTGTACTAATAAAGGCAGAATTACTAAAATCTAAAATATTAATCATTGAAAATAATCTAATAGAAGCAAAAGCAATTCTCTTTAATCTTAATAAGCAAATGGATAAAAAATACAATAAATTACTTGCACACGTTATCTCAATGGAATTGGATCAATTACTAAGCAGAGAAAAATTAATAGATAATTTGACAGAGGGTTCCTTGCCAGAAAACCTAAAGGAAACCAATATCAACCATCTTATCAATGATTTCATGAGACAGTATCCAAGAATTTCAGAGATAAATGAAGAGCCCGTTGCTTTTATCATTCTAAATGAATCAGGTATGCAACTGTATTCCCTTATATTTAATGAACAGATTGAAATGAATACTCATCTCATAAGTAATTTCATATTTGCTTTTAATGTTATGGCAAATCAAATTTTCCAATCAGATGAGGGATATATTGAGAAAATACAAAAACAAGATCATTTTATTACCATTAAAAAGAAGAGTGATTTATATTTCTGTTACTTCTATGTAGGAGATTCTAATTCCAGTATCCATTTAATAGATACCGTCATTAGAAAAACAGAGAAATTAATATCTGAAATAGCCAAATCTTCATTTATTACAGAAGATTTAATTTCACAGATTGATATAATTATACAGCAAATATTCAAAAACCTTACTAAATAGAATATCAAAACGAATTAATCGAATATCTAATTTCTTCATACAATTGTCTAAATTTAACTACAAGTTTTAATAAGCAATAAGATAAATTGTCAAATAATTGGGAATAAATACAAAAGAGCTTGAATTTTTTTTTGATATTGGTGATTATAAATCAATTCGCACCATCCTTGAGAATGAAACAGAACTAGGAGACGCGATAATATATCAAATTAAATTAGAACGGATGCAGGCAAATTACGACAATGCAATGAAACTTGCATTTACTACACTTGAACAATTGAAGGATAAACCACTTCTTGAGGCACAGATCAATATTGAATTATCTCATTGTTACTGGTATCTAGGTAAATTTTTTGAAATCGCTCAATATCTTGATAAAGTACTACTTTGTTACGAACAAATTCAAATCAAAGATGAAGTTGCTACAGAAGTTTTAGCTAATTATTATCATTTAAAAGCGATATCATCAATTGGAGAAGTTTCACATCAAAAAGTTATAGAACTTTTTTCTAAAAGTGCAGAATTGAAAATCCAATTAAATAAGAAAAGAGAACTCGCATTGAGTTATAATAATATTGGATATACGTATTTTATTGCAGATAACACACAAAAATCAATGAAATTTCTTGAAAAAAGCTATCAAATCAATAAAGAAATCAATAATCCGGAGTCCCAATGTTTAAATTTACTTAATTTAATCCAAGTTACCGTTGAGGATGAAAATATCAATCAGGCAAAACATTATTTGAATTTATTAGAGGAGCATTTCAACCTAAATCCAGATAATAAGAGAATTAACACATACTATCGGTATGGTAAGGCGTTTATTCTGAGTAAAAGCACAAATATTAGAAATAAATTAAAAGCAGAAGATATATTTAATGATATTATACAGTCTGAGTTTGTAATTTCGTCCTTGTTTGTAAAATCGATATTTAATCTTTGTTATCTGTATATTTATCAATTAAAATACAATTTTTCAGAAGAGATTTATAGAAAAGTAAAACTGTTAATAGATAAACTAATCAAATTTGGTCAAGAAACCAAAACACCAGTAAATATAGCCAAAGCAAACTTACTTGGTGCAAAATTAAATATCTTAGAAAATAATATTTCTCAGGCAAAGAAAATCATTTTGGAATTAATGCAGGAATCTCCAAATTACAGAGATAAAATAGTTGAAAATATAATCTCAGTCGAATTAGAAGAAGTATTAAATTATGAAAAGTTAATTGGAAAAATAACAACTAAGTCACTACAAGAAAATGTAAAGGAAGATCTGTTATTATCCAACCTATTAGACAATCTAATTCAAAATAAATTATCAAAGAAGGAAGAAATTAATGAACAACCTGTAGCAATTTTCATTCTCGATGAAAAAGGTAAATTGGTTTTTACTAAAGTATTGGATTTAAATGCAAATATTAAACCAGAAATGATTTCAAATTTCATATCTGCAATCAATAGTTTTAGTAACGAAACTTTTGGTGATTCGGTAGGCTATGTGGAAAAAATATATCATAATCAATTCCAAATAACTGCTAAAAAGAATACTGATTTGTTGTACTGCTACGTGCACAGTGGTCAATCAAATAGAAGCATTCTTAGAATCAATAGCTTCATCAATAAATTTGAGAAGATCGCTAATACATATGGTTTTGATTCCATAATACACAATGAACAAATAGACACTGCTTTATCTGAAATATTTGAAACTAATGCTGTTGTATAGTATAAATAGGTTTCATGATTTATTGCTCTTTCAATCTTTTATGATCGTGGAGTATCTGAATAACTTCATCCACAGGTAATTCCATTACACAATTACCATCTATTCCAATCATTGTTTTAGCAGCAAATAGACAATTAACAATTGCTTCCTCTGTTGCGTGTACTACACCTTCAAATAACCGATCCATTAATGAATTTTTCAAAGAAAAAGGTTGATTACCGGTTGTATCACCATCTAAAGAAGAAATTGCTTGTTTATTTGCTGTTGAAAATGCAAGAAAGATATCTCCGGAACTATTTCCCCCAAACCCTCCGACTTTTGCTATACCAAGAGGAACTCGACGAACCAATCGATCAAGTTGATGCGGTAGTAGAGGTGCATCTGTGGCAACAATAACAATAATAGAACCCTGATCAGGGCTTGATTTGGTTGGCAATCGATCTGTAATGAATTCACCAATAGGTATACCAGCAATAGTCAAAGATTCTCGATAGCCATAATTTGCCTGCACTAATACTCCCACGGTATATTCATTTTGTTCAATGTTAATTATCCTCGAACTTGTCCCAATACCACCTTTAAATTGATGACAGATCATACCTGTTCCTCCACCCACGTTTCCTTCTACAACATCACCATCACTTGCAGATTGAATGGCAGAGAATACGTGTTCCCTACGCACATGAAACCCATTTATATCGTTAAGAAACCCATCCCAAGTCTCAGCAACTACTGGTAGTGACCAGAGTTCACCACCTGTTTTTTCAACAATATATGCAATTGTGGCTTCATGAACTGCACCGACACTATGTGTATTTGTTATCATAATAGGACCAGATACAAAACCACTTTCTTTTATCCAGTGACAACCAGTCATTTCACCATTACCATTTAATGAGTAATATGCTCCATAAACAGGTATTGCCATTGTCTCATCACCACGCGGAAGAATACAAGTCACTCCAGTTCGAATTGGTCCTGTACCAACTATTAATCGCCCCTCTCCATCAATCAGTGTAGTATGACCAACTTTGACCCCAATAACATCGGTAATGGAGTTATGAGTACCACACTTACCTGGAAATGGAATACCATACTTTCTAGCTTTAGTCATTATTTTGAAAATTATCAATCGAATATAATAATCAAAAGATATAATCAAGTAAAGAACATAAAACTGAATATAATTTTAAGCCATATTTATGTCATATTCATCCAATCTTAACAAACTTTTTGTAAAATAAAACCAATTATATATCAAGTGGATATTGAATGGGAAAAACTTATCGTGGAAGAGGATTGGCAGACACTGGATAAAACAAACCATACAAATATCGCGGTCGTTATCAGGAAAATACTGAACTTCATCGACCAGAATGATAATAGTTATGAATTTCAATTCAAAATACTCTTATTTGTACAAAAATATTATATCAACGACTTAGATATCAAGTCAGACATACTTAGGTTGATTAAAGCTACCAACATTCACTATAGTTTGAAAGAATTTGCACTTAAAATACTATTATCCAAACTTGGAGCGTCCATTGATATTATAACCGAATTGAATTTCATATTAAAAAATCATAAACAAGATGATTTTTTACGAGCAAGAATTATTGATCTTATCACAGGATTTTACTGGAATATAATTGATAAAGACTTCATATTAAATTATATAACATACTCACTGCAAATAAGAAGAGCAATAGTTGATTATATAGGAATATTTTACAAAGATTTTGAAGAATTAATAGTAGATATAATTGAAAATGAACAAGATAATCGATTAATCTCGATTCTAATAAAAAATCTAAATGAAAATATATCCTCAAAACTACAATCATTACTTATCACCTTGCTTGAGCAAACAACAGATATTTTTGTTAAAATAGAAATAATTCATTTTTTACGTAGCAAATCTAGCGAGAATAATATCCAACAACAACTGATTTCAATTCTTTTAGATAATAAAGAACCATATTTAGTCAGAGCACAATCATATCAAAGTCTAATGGATAGATCAATTGACAACATCATTCAAGGACATTTGGACAAGGATGAAACAATTAACGATTCATTTCTTTTACAAATCCTACAAATTAAAGGAGAAGCCTCATGGAAATAGATATTATAGAATTAAATAATTTTATCAATCGGAAAAATAATTCCCTTAGTAAAGATAATTTATCTACAATTCTACAAGTACAAGGAATTCATGTGTTTACACTTGAAAACTCCCAGAGGATCAAATTGATTTCAACAGATACTCAATTAAATTATAAAATTCAGCAACACCACTCATCAATTAATTCTTTTGATGAATTATTTTTTATCTTACAAAAAAATAAAATAACTAAATTAGAATACCTCAATTTATATCATACAATCATAGAATTTCAGGCAAATCATGATTTACTTATCATTAATAGCGCACTAAAACCAATTTCTGTGATTATTATTTCTGCGCCATACTCATATAATAATGATTACTCAATTTTAGATGCATTAAATGTTATGATAATTAAAAAAATAACGTATTCAAATTCCGAACCAGATGAACAACCAATCAATCCGATTATATCATTAAAGGATATTGAAAATGGCACAATTTCTCTGAAAACAAGACCAATTAGAGATAAAATAAACCACATTCAGGAAAATCAAAGACCAAAATATCCATACCTAGATACTTATTTAAACTCAATTTGGTGGGAATTACATTACGGAGATATACATAAAAAGATAGAATTTTTTGTTTATAATATTGTTAAATTAATAAGTAATGCAAATAAACTTGGAAATCAACATTATAGCAAGCACATTAAAAGTCAAGATATTACCAAAGCACTAAACCAACATTTCATGATAGGTCTTACAGGTGGATATTCGCGAAATGAATTTCATAAATACTCAGACCTTGATTTTTGCCTTATTCATGAAGGTATGATTCATGGCTTTCTACAACTCGGTTATTTAATTCATCACTTAATGTTACAAACATCAAATCTAAACCTATGTGGATGGCATTCTTTAGAAAAATTTAATTTCCATTTTGATGAATTAAAACTCCTATTTAGAGGAATAATAGAAGGAAAGATCTATCTCTTCAAAGAACCAATCCAATCAATGATTTCAGGAATTGAAACAATGAAAGGCAAGGAAATGACAGAAACAGAAAAAATTGAGGGAATACAAAAATACTATTGGTCATTTCTTAAGGGATTTCTTGATATGATCCCAGTTTATGAGTATCCTATTGGTTTAGGAACCAGACTAAGATCTATGTTTCATGAATTAATCATTGAAAATAAGTTATCATTGATTCAAATTATCAGAAAAATAGATAATTATCTCAATGACGACCCTAATAAACTCATAACACAATTTAATAACACCATAGAAAAAAAATGGAATGATGTATTCAAAAACAGCAGTGGAATTAACGCCATTCAGGATATTGGTACAATTGTGGCAATCCTTGGAGAATTCCCACCACATATCATTCAAACAGAAGAGCGTATTCTACTAGCAATGAAACGAGAACTCATCCCTAAACAAAAAGGGAAAATTATATATGATTCATATATCGTTTTAAAACAATTGAAATATATGAATAAAAAAGATATACCATTAGATAATTTGCAGAATCTTGCCAATTATGTAAGACAGGCTTGTATTGAAACATTAGATTATTGGAGATATACCTATGACGAATAAAACAGAAATTAACTATCCCATATTGGTTTTTTCAGACCTTCATTGGGGAATGAAACCAAAATTACAAAAAATCGCATTAGAAACAATAAAAACCATTGCCGATAAATATCAGGTGAGGTCTCTTGTTTCTGCAGGAGATATGATAAATATAGACTTATCTGAAGAAATTATTAATTCCAACAATCCTGCAGCTCAGTTGACAGAGGAATTAATACAAATTCGAAAATTACTGGGCAATCTTCAAATCTACATTATTGCTGGGAATCACGATACAAACAAATTATACAGTCAGGAAAAATTGGATTATGAAAGTCTAGATATTCAATATCTAGGTACATGCTATAAAGATGATTATTCCTTCATTACACACGGTGATGAGTTTTGGAATAATTTCAACCCACCTTTAACTGGAGAAATAGACATACTAAGGAAAAACAACCAAATAAAAGATCAAATTATTATTCTAGGACATAAACATAAAATATTTGATGAACCAACCCTTAAATTCTACTGTAATGGATCAATAGGAAAGGGATTTTCAGTAGTCATTCATTCTGAAACCACAACCAACCTCCTACCTACACCATTGGAAGTACCAATGGATCTAGAAAAATTAATTACAACATATGAGGATTTCAGCAACGCAGAAGAATTAATTGATAATTATGTCGATAAAAATTTTCATCTTATTAATGTTGAAGGTACTATCAAAGACATCATGAATAAATATGATATAAATGAAAAAACTACATGGTTTGTAGAAGAAGATAAACAAGTATTGGGTCATATTTCCGGGCAGACATTATTGAAATATAAGCAAAATGTTGATCTAGAGATTTTACAATCATTACAAATCAGAGAATTCTATAGTTCCAATGCTTATCAATTTCAACTAGGTCAGAGGTTAAAAGAAGCCTGGGCTATCTTTTCTGCAACTGGAGAATTTATACTTCCTGTTTTAGACGATCAAAGGACCCTCATTGGTAAATTATCCATATTCAGTGTACCGAAATCAGAGAAAAAACATCAAGATACACAGAATGTTGAGTTAGATGATCAGATGAGTAATTTAGGAGATAGTCTGATAGAAAGAATGATGAGAAAAAGTAAGGAAGAATAAATTATCATTACTCAATAAAAATCTGAAATTCACTTTCTAAATCAGAAATAGTATAATTTTTACTATTAAATATTTCGAGTAAATTACTTGCTAATATACTAAATCATAAATCGATAGTTGAAATTAAAAACAAATTATGAAATATTATACAAGAGAAGGGTGTGGTATAGATCAATTATGTTCAGAAATTGAACAATCCGCATTAAATATAATTTTGATCTTAATGTAAATAATGACAACTTATGTTTCAGATAGAGATGAAGTTAGTGTTAAAAATAATTTCAATCAAAATTCTGTCATCTTTGGTTTATTTGTCAATTTCATCGCGTTATACTTGTTCTTTGAGACAGCAATATTTTACTATATGGCGATTATTTTTGGTGTTCTCACAATTATCAGTATTGCTATGAATATGGTTTCAACAGAAAAAATAGACAATTCAATACAGAAAAGATACAGAACTAAACCAACAGATATATTGAAATTATTCAGTAAACACATGAGTATTAATAAAAAATCAATTACTGTGATTTTACTAGGTATGATAATTTCAGTAATTATCCTTTCCCAATCAATTTTGATGGTTTCTAGTTACAATCAAAAGGTAATTGAGGACAATCTAGATGTAGAAAATGTTGTTGCATTCGAGCTCAGTAGTAATTTCAACTATGAGCAGTCAACAATTCAATCTTGGAAATCAAAAGTTGATGTACAATCTACAGAAAGATTATCACAATATGGTTTAGAATTTAAAAATTCAAGCCAAAGTAGTTCCATGTCTTTATCAATTATTACAGGAGGTATTATGTCCGATGATTATGGTAGTTATATTATTTCAACCTACGCACGAGCACATAACTACAGCATTGATATTTACAACATCCTAAATCAATTACCGACATACAATCAAACATTTGATTATAATCCATCTGATACATTAGTAATACTTTCACCATGGGATAATTCCACTAATTTTATTGGAAAAAATGAAATGAATATATTACTAGAAGAACCATACAAAGAATCCAATACTACTACTACATTCAAAAATATGACATTACCATATACCCATGTATGGCAATTATCAGAGGTAGATATCAATTACCTCATGCAAAAGAATTTACAAATTGATTTTTATTCAAGTTTAATTCTTTTACCTGAAGTACAATTTTGGGATTTGGCTTCTATCTTTTATACTGAATTAACCACAAATCAGAGATTTTATTATGATATAATTACAATAAATAGAATTTATATGAATACACCTCTCATTATCGATACTAGCTATGATGAGATTATGTCAGGATTGGAAAAATTCACCAATAACATGATTAATTGGGCAAATCAACAAGTATCTGGTGGAAGTGGAAACAGTGAACCGTGGTTTGGAGGAGCATATGGAAATTCTCCACTTTTATTAAAAATGTATGAATTCCAGGAGAATTATCTGAATATTGCCAAAATCATGATGCTCATCCTGTACCCTCTTATTTTATTATCTATTTATTTTGTTTTCTTCTTGCTTACTCTTACAGATAATCAAAGAAAGAAACAAATTGCAATATTAAAATCAAGAGGTATAACAGATACTCAATTGTACTTTATTATGTTCTTTGAGATTATAATAGGAATGATACTCTCCATTATTATTGGTATGGAATTATCCAAATATTGGACTGATTATTCACTGAATTCTCTAGAATTCTCAAATGCCAAATATAAATTTGAAAATGTTAATTTAATAATTCCATCCTCGTGGTACTATAAAGTTCCGATTTTAACAGCCATCTTCTCATTTGACCTCCACATTCTAAGTGTTTCAACAATCATGAATGTAAAAATACAAGAAGGAGAAGATGCATTTGAAAGAAAACCACCATTCTGGCAGAGATTCCATCTAGATAAAATTATATTCATAGCAAGTGTAGCTTTTTGGTCCATGCTCAACTTTGCAGAATTTTCAGATCCACTAACTCTGTACAATTTAACCACTAAATACGGAGGTATGATGATATTTGGTATGTTGTTTGGTGCTACTTTATTGTTCTCCAGATACTTTGCTGTGATAATGGAAAAAACATCTACATTTATTTGGAATATACAGAAGGGAATTGTGGCATTGGGAACAATAAATATCAAGACAAATAAATTTACCTCTAGTAAATTAGCGTCGATTTTTCTGCTAAGCATTACTATTTCATTTATTTCACTAACAATTCCAAATTCATATGTAGAATGGGGAATTGAAAGAGCAAGATATGAACTTGGAGCAGATATATATGTAGATGGAATCGATACTTCAAATATGACTGTATGGAATTATCTCAATGTATCTGGTGTTGAAGCTTACACCGAGGTGATGAAATATAAGACATCACCTTACTGGGGAGACTTTGGATATTCCATGAATACCTATAGTATCCTTGGTATAAATCGATCTAACTTTATTGATGCAGCATATTGGAAATCAGATTATAATACAATTCCATTGGAAAAACTAGTTGATGAGATGAATTCAAACACTTCTATTGCAGTAAATAGTCAGGCACTAGAACTTCTTGATTTAGATGTGGGTAATTCATTAACCATATCTGGTGGCGATTTTCAATCATCTTTTATTTTTGACATAGTAACTGATTTTAATTTATTTCCAAATCTTGTATTTACACCAAAAATGGATAATTACATGCCAGAACCAATGCCAAACGATGAAGTTACACCTGCACAAGGTATTGATGAACCCTACTTACCAGAACCTGTAGAACCAGCATTCACAGATATACCGATACTCATGGACATAACAGCTGTAAAAACATTAGACAACGTATCACAAAACCAGTTCGTAGAAAAATCAATTGGTGCTTATGTGAAAGTTGTTAGTGAAGATAGAATTGATGAAGTTGCAACGGCTTTACGCGAAGTATTCTCATTTGATAATTCTATAAAAATTATCTCCGTTAATGAGATGATAGATAAATTCATAGAATCTGATGAGACTAAAGTAATAGTATCGTCATTAGAAAGTATATTGATTATTTGCTCTATTATTAATTTAATTGCTGTTTACTATTTCACCTTCACATCAATGAGTTACAGAAATAAAGAAATTGGACTTTATCGAGCCCTGGGAATGAAAAGATGGCAGATATTTAAACTGCTAATTATTGAAGGTATGTTAACTTTAATACTCAGTATCATTATAAGTACGGTACTAGGAATTCTTGTATCACTGGGATATTTCTCTGTAATTACCGGAACAAAACAAGGTACATCCATCCCACCACTTACATTAATTATTCCATGGAAATTCATTGGAATGGCATTTTCCACCTTGATAGCGATTATGTTTATCGCAGCAACAATACCTGCTTTGATACTGTCAAAGAAGGAAGCTAGAAATATTTTAAGAGAGGTATAAAAGATGACAAATAATTATTATATTGAGTTAGAGCAAGTATCCAAGAATTTTAGAGATCCAGCAAGTGATGTCTACTTCCCAGCATTACGAACATTAGACCTCAAAGTGAAAAAAGGTTCTTTAACAACCATCATTGGGCCTTCAGGAGCGGGTAAAAGCACTTTACTAAATATTGTAGGTGGTTTAGTCAAACCCTCCACTGGATCAATCAAGATTTCAGGGGTCACACTACATCGATTGAATAATAAGAGCTTGAGCTACTTTAGAAGAAATTATCTAGGATTTTTATGGCAAATACCTGAAAGGAATCTATTACCTAAACTTACTTGCTTACAAAATATCTACCATGCGATGGAAATAGTGGGATATCCTCAGAATAAACGGAAATCAAGAGCAGAACAATTGTTAAAAGATGTAGGTCTAGAAAAACGAGCTAACCATGCCTTTCACCAACTATCTGGTGGTGAAGCGGCGCGTGCAGGTTTGGCAGTTGCACTCGCTAACGAACCAGAGTTATTATTAGCAGATGAACCAACAGGAGAGTTAGATAGTAAAACAACCATGCAAATCATTAAATTTCTACGTGAGTTAAATGATAAGTATCAAACAACCATGTTAATAGTCACACATGACACTAGATTTGCTGGACTCAGTGACCAAACCTATGAAATCCTTGATGGTGGTTTATCTAATTACAAGGAAAATATTTACTCCCCAGTAAAAATTGCAGAACCAATCAAAAATGAGGTAAACACCGTAGAATATGCTCTTGTTGATAAATATGGTATGGTTAAAATTCCAGATTCCATCAGAGCTAAGCATAATATTACTGAAAAAGTACAATTCACCAGTAATTGTCAATGCAACGGAGTATGTATCATCCCCAAAGGAGAGATCTAATATGAGTTTAGAATTAATCAATGTTCAAAAAACATATGGTGACGATGAGTATAGTGTTACTGCATTGGATAACATCAATCTTAAGATTAATCAAGGTGAATTCATCACCATAATTGGTAAATCTGGGTCTGGTAAGAGTACTCTACTATCAATTATCTGTGGGTTGGAAAAACCAACAAGTGGCAGCATCATGTTCAAGTCAACAGAAATCACAAAATTAAATCAGGAACAATTATGTGATCTAAGAAGAGAAAATATAGGAATTGTATTTCAATCCCATCATCTACTAAATAACCTCAGCTTAACAGATAATATAGAACTCCCATTAATAATTAAAGGTGATAAAAAGGAAGTAAGACAGAAAAAAGCAGAGGAACTTGTAAAATTGGTTGGTTTAGAACATAGATCAGAGAATTTTCCTTTTGAATTAAGTGGTGGAGAAAGACAACGTGTGGCAATAGCAAGGGCTTTAACAACAGGAAATACACTCATCCTAGCTGATGAACCCACTGGTAACCTAGATTTTCAAAAGAGCAAAGAAATAGTGCAAATACTCCAAGAAATTAATAAAGGTGCATATTCAGATCATAAACCAACTATCGTTATGGTAACACACAATGAGAAATTAATTAAGGATAATATGAGGGTTATTGTCTTATCAGATGGTCAAATAGTGGAGGACAATGTGGGTAAAGCTACTTGATGGTCACACATGTGATATGTGTAAATTAAGGGGAAGAATATGAAACAATTTAATAATACTATATCAATTAATCATCTAATGACAAGTAAAGATACAATATATTCATTGATTTTACTCTTGTCAAGTCTAACCTCTCAAAAAATAAAGATACTAGTATTATTAAGCCATATTCACCCCACCAGAGTATCAATTAAACAATTAAATCAACTAATGGGATATCATAAGAACTCAAGAAAACTAAATCGTGGCGTCATTCAAGAATTAGAGGATGAAAATTTAATAATTGTGGAAAGGACTAATCCAAAACACCTATCTATCCAACTAGCCAGTTATAATCCGATTATGCAAAGTCTTGTAGAACTAGTTATCGAGGAAGGAGAGAAATATGCAATACAGCTTCATCAGTTATTAGAACAGTATGGAAGTGATATTTAATGAGTAACATTCAACTAATCAGTATTAAGCGATTCACATTTGTAACACTATTATTCAGTGTTTTACTTTCAATTTACATTGTTCCCAATGTCATATCCATTACTAGCTCAGATGACAACATCGATCAGATAAGATCAAATGAAGCAGATACAATGAATAATGATACCAATCAACTGGCAGAAGGAGATTTTCAACAAGCCCCATTAAATAATAATCCAAAAAAGATCGAGTGGAAAGGTACAATTTTAATTATTGGGATAATTTTAATGATTGTCATCGTTTTTGCATGTGCTTTATTTTGTTTTTATTCGTATATTTTCAACCCGAAATCAATAAAATCATACATATCAGCAGGATTTAAAGGCGTCAATATACACATTCAACTACCAGCATTGAAAAAATCAATACACATCACAAAATCGATACATCTTCGACTTAAAGGTGTATTTAATCCAATAGTAGTGTTGTATTTTACTGATACAGATGGTAACTCAACTAAATACACTGCAACATTAGAAACACTACCCATGAAATTATTGTACATCAATAATATTCAAAACAATAATTAATGACAAAAAAGACCATAAATCCCAAAATTAATTTCCCCAAACATTAATTTAATGTATCAGGTATTCCTTACCAAATTAATATGTTTGAAACTGATGAAAAATATAAAGAGCTTTATGAGACGATCAGACAAAAGCAATCTGAATTACGAGAATATATCAAGGCAAATGCTTATCAGGAAGTAGATGATTACATACTGACAAATCCTGACGGAGAGAAAAAAACATTATCAGATTTATTTGGTAACAAAACAGAATTAATAGTAATTCACAATATGGGGGAGAATTGTCCATATTGTAATCTTTGGGCACAAGGATTTATGGGTCTAACCAAACATATTGAGGATCGTACTGCATTTGTGGTAGTTTCACCAGACGCTCCTGTGACACAGAAGAGAATAATACAAGAACGTGGGTATAATTTTAAAATGGCATCTGCAGAGGGAACAAAATTTATAGAAGATATGGGTTTTGGAGATAAAGATGGACGAATGCCAGGATTTTCAACTTTTAAAAAGGAAGAGGATGGAAAAATATATCGAATTGCAAGGGATTTCTTTGAACCTTTTGATCCTTATAATTCAGTATGGCATTTGTTTGCACTCCTACCAGAAGGAGTAAATAATTGGTCACCCAAGTTTAAATACGATTAGAAATACAAGTTCAACATAGAAATCATTATTTTAAAGTGATTGAGATGGTATTTTATTCATAGGCAATTTATCCAATGACGAATATTTATAAACATATAACTTAACATTATCTAAATGGAAATAAGAACATTTGATCCTAGCTACATTGAAAGCCAAGTTGAATTGGGAAAGAACGTAACGAAAAATTGGAAAACATTTACTCAAACGTCATCAGAACAATTGAAGAGATCATACACCAATGAGAATTTTGATCCTGAAACTCGATTATATGCATTTAAAGACAATCAATTAGTTGGATTTCTAACTTCTTCTGTAAATAAACAAACAGGAACGGCAGGATTTCGTTTTCCCCTTGTAGCAGAAGGTCATGAAGACTGTGCATCCCCATTAATTGTAAAGGCATTAGACGTATTAAAAGCCAAGGGGGCAGCCAAAATCGTAACATCACTAGATGATCAATGGGGTGATTGGCCTGAACTATCTAGAAAGTTCAACTTTACTGAAGTATCTGTAAATTCAGAGGTAGGATTGTTGGATGTTGATGCAGTGTCTTTGGAAACAAGCGAATTTGATGGAAAAGTACTGGAATTCAACCCAGATCGAGATGAAGAACAAATGATCCACATTTTTGTTAATAAGTTTAATATGACAGATGAACAAGCCAAGAATAATTTTGAAGCAATTAAAAATTTCAATCCTGAACAGTTAATCACGCATTCTGTAATATATGAAGAGGAAAAGATTGTAGCACGAGTTATTGCTTATCAATCTGTAATTGGAGTAGATCCTGCAAATCTAGGAAATATAATTACCCCAGAAACAAATACAGAATTGTATTTTAATGCATTAATAACAAAAGTAATAGAAAAAGCAAAAGAGAAGGGAATAAAACAATTCATGAAATTTTTAGCACCACCTGAATTTAAAAACAAGACAATGTACGAATCAATGGGTGTAAATTTTATATCTAAAATAAAAACAATTGAAAAAACACTTTAGGGTTGTCACTTATTATGACACCTATGGTATCATAAGATTGAATAAATATCCATATCAACTGAACTAAATAAGAACTAGTCAATTTTCATTGAGAATAACTAATTTGTTAGAACATTCAAAATATTTTGCAGCAGGGGGATAAAATCGTTGTAATCTGAAAACGAGTAAGGATATGTACTTTTTGAACTACCTAATATATTGCAATGTATTGCTGTAGCACCAGTTTGATTAATAAGATCAAGTGCAAAATCGGAATCATCAATAAATATAGCAACATTGAGATCCACATCTAAGGCAGACAAAATACGTGGATAATAGTCCTTACTACCCTTAATTTTACCAATTAGATCTGGACCAAAAAAATTCTTGAAATAACTATGGACTCCCATTGGCTTCAAATATCCCCTTAACATTATGGAGCTCTCACCAGAGGCTGTATGT
The DNA here is from genome assembly GCA_029882335.1 of Candidatus Heimdallarchaeota archaeon. Classification (GTDB taxonomy): domain Archaea; phylum Asgardarchaeota; class Heimdallarchaeia; order Heimdallarchaeales; family Kariarchaeaceae; genus JAOUKW01. Next base: position 16,623 of record JAOUKW010000038.1, read on the forward strand.
AGATTAAATCCAAGATTGTATAACAGGGTCAATATATTTATAACACCAGGAATATCAGCAATTACTTTTTCAGGTACAATCTTCTCTAATTGATTATAATGAAAAATAATGGTTTCTTCATCAATAT
>JAOUKW010000039.1 GCA_029882335.1 Candidatus Heimdallarchaeota archaeon
TTCCTACATTATATGTGTGGGAGTCTGGCGACGGCAGGCAGGGTTTGGGCTGAACGTGTGTATGTATATACAAAAAAGATCATGCAATCATCATGAGAAAAAATTTGTAACAAAAATCAGTCTAAATTTTTCCAATACAAAAACCTAAAACGGTGATTTACCAAACTAATACAGTGATTATTCAACCGATCCTTGAGAATTTATAATAGCCATATGAATTAAATGTTTTACCTGAATTCTTGCATAAAATGATATAATTTATTCTAAGATCAAATTATTTGATACAGAAAATCAAGTTTAATTGGAAATTATAATTTTTCCCCCTAGTAAGGTTATATATAACAATTGTATTAATATCATATGTACAATTCCGAATATGAAAAATACAAAAAACAACTACTAAAAGAAAATAAGGAGAATGAAAAAAATCAGGATAATGATACCGTCTCCAAAGATGCCACTGCTGTAACAAACGAAATAGACACTTATACATCGTTATCTGTTGGATATTCCGATGATACACGCGGTATTATGGATCCAGATCCCTTTGGATACGAAATGAATATAGTATGGGTTGGAGAAGATGAAGTTGGAAAACGTACCTTACTGAAACATTTTGCAAAAGAAGGTGAATTCATTTCCGATTACAGAGCTGTACTCGGTATAAAGCCATACAGCCGATTTGAACTCGTAGATAACAAAAAAATCTGCTACTCAATTAGAGAAATCAGCAGTGAAGGAAAAATTAAAAGTATGCGATCGCTATTCTTCAAAATCACAGACGCTGCCTTTGTTATCTTTGATTTAACCAATAGAATATCATTTAATAAAACAGAATCTTGGATCGAAGAACTAAGAAAAGCAAATAATGAATTAGTAATTATCCTTGTAGGAACTAAAAATGATCTAAATAACGAAAGAAAAATTAACAAAAATGAAGCAGAAGACTTAGCAAAAAAGGTTCAAGCATTCAAATATGTTGAAACATCTGGAAATACCGGAGAAAATCTCGAAGAAATCTTTATGATGCTAAGCAGAAAATTAATAGAAAAAAGAGAAAGTTGATAAAAAAAAATGCAAGATTTGTGTTTTGAAAATAATTGAAATTTGAATATAATTGAATTTAGAATATTAAATTTCAACAAAAAATTAAAAAAAATTTTAATTCAGATTAATTATGACTTACACCAATAAAATCGAACCAAACTTAACTGGAAGAATGAATATTTGATATAGACACAACTAATTCTTTTAGGGTTCAGGGCTTGCTGAATGATTATGATAGTCAAGTTAGTTTATTTTCCGCGAATGTTTAAAAATTTGACTAGATAAGCAAGGATTTCAAGTGATAACTTTAATTTACTTACTTGCAAGTTCAAAACCTCCAAATTGCTTAAATTAAGAAAGGAATCTTGCAGAGAAGGTGATTCATTCATAGATAATTCCAATTCACCATTAACAATATTCAAAGAAGAATTATATTTATTGTTTATACCCAACATACACATAAGGGCTTGTCATTGCTCCTATATTATTTGCAATCGGATTTCATCAGAGTCCAATAACTTACTAGGTTTATTAAATATTAAACATATGTGTATGAAAAGTGTAATGAATTTAAATTCATCATTATTGAAAGTTTAACTTAATGAGGATTGGAAATAGAAAAAAAAAAGTGAGATAGGAGGGAATTTCGTTTTAGTATCTTGGTACTGAAATTTCGAACCCCCGGCCATCTGGAACTTCACTTATACGAAATTCCGTAGTAGACCCAAACCAGACATTCTACCAAGCTGAACTACTATCTCAAACTTAAGTCTGAATGAAATATTTTATACTCTTCGATTTGGTTCAATTATATTGGTGTAAGTCCCTATTTATCTGATTTAATTTTATTCAATTTTTCATCTGTTATTTTATCAATCCTCTTCATTTATCATTTTCTTAGCATTACTATATCCAAAATTAAGTTTCAATAGTCTGAACTCAATAAATATAGATATTCCAAACGCATACTCTAATAAACTTACATGTATAATTTAATATATGAAGAGGATAAATGAAAACCAAATAAATGTAGTTGAGTTGGTTTCTATGTTATCCGAACATAAAATTATGTTATATCCCACTGATACTGTAGCAGGAATTGGTTGTGTGGGTACAGATCAAATTGCGGTGGAAAAAGTATTTAATATAAAGAGAAGATCGACCAATAAGCCAGTATCCTATGCATTTTCATCATTTGAGATGATTAGTCACTATGCATATGTTCCAGATGAAGTAATGCGAATTAAGCATCTATTTCCAGGTGGTATTACTTTGATTTTGAGGAGGAAACCTTCTGCACCTTTATTGTTTGGGCTTGATTTGGATACAATTGGAGTAAGAATTCCGGATGTTCCTTGGTTAATAGAGGTGATTCGTGTGTTGAATAAACCGATAGTGACTACAAGTGCTAATCTATCTGGGGATAAACCAATATTAGAATTGGGTGAATTTTCTGGTGATATTATCTCTGAATTGGATATTTTGATAGAATGGGATAGAAATCTAGGAGGTCAATCATCTACTGTAATTTCCTTGGTTGATGAAGTAAAGGTACTCCGAGAGGGGTTGGTTGATGGTAGATTATTATTGGATTTGCTTACTGATAATTCTTAAGTATTAAATTGAAGAAGCATGAATGAATCTATTTATGGATTTGTATTTTATGAATGTGTATTTTATGATTGAATATTTTATGAATGTGTAAATTACGAAATTTGCCCGGTGACAAAATATATTATTCTCTACAGTGTTCTATACAATACTAAGAATTAGATAATGCTTCTAATCGATTAACACGATCTAATAATTCGCTGACAGTTTTTTCTAATTTGGTGACCTTATCGACTAATCCATCAATTCGTGGATCTACATAAGGTTCGTCATGAGTAGTTGCTTCTTCACCTTTTCCTTCTTTAGCCATTAGATGTATTGCTTGAGATACAATTTCTTTGTGTATCATATCATGTTGAAAGGAATTGACATTTAAATTTACTTTTTGAAATAATGATCCAAGATTTCCATGAATTGCTCTTTTTGTCATATGAGTTACTTGTACCTCACCTTCTACTACATCACCCAGTTTAATTCTCACATACCATTGAGAATTGTCGTTTTCTAATGAACAATTATATTTTGTTCCTTGTACCTTTGCTGAATACATATTAATTCCTACATTATAGTAAATAATTTCAAATACTTATGGTTTTTTTTTATTGTCAACAAAACATTAACTAATCTTTATTATTTTGTAATTATTAATTCAATATGTTGGGTAATTGATCTTGCAAACAGAATTAGTTAAGAAATATAAAATTGGATTTCCCGGTGATTACTTAAAGTCACCATATATGCTTGGTATTGCAGAAAAACCTACTGCTGCAAAAAGAATTGCAAGTACATTGGGAGTAAAATCGGAAAAAATTACTGTACCTGTAATTAGATTGATAAATAATAAGAAAACCGAATTACCCAGTATAGATATATATAGAATTGAAGTAGAAAATCAATCCATGGCAATATTCATTATTCCTGCTCTTGGTCATTTATTTACTTTGGTTCAAGATGGTTTGGGATGGCAATATCCTGTTTATGATTTTAAGTGGGAGGCTAATCATCTCACTCGTCGGAGAAATAAGGAAGAAACGAAGTTTGATCAACGAATTGAGGCAACAATTGAGGTCTTACGTAAAGTAATAAAAAAATCAAAAAAGAATATTGTTATGACTGATTATGACGAAGAGGGTGAGGTTATTGGTGGGATAATTATCTCTCAATTAGTCGGTGATAAGGAGTTATCCAAGGCATGTAGGATGAAATTCTCTTCATTTTCAAAGAAGGAGTTGCAGTCTTCTTTTTCAGAGGCATTAAGTAATGGAGGTATAAACAAGGGTATGTATCAAAGAGGTTTGATGCGACACTATTTAGATTGGTTGTGGGGGATTAATTTATCTCGGGCATTGATGCTTTCATTGAAAAATACATCTGGACAATACTCAACATTATCTACAGGAAGAGTGCAGGGTCCAACTTTATCGTTTATCTCGTTGCGTCAAAAGGAAATAGAATCATTTGTCCCAATTCCTTTTTTCAAATTATTCGTTTCTCTTGATATCGATGGTATTACGCCGATAGAATATGATCGTGGAGTAATTAAATCACAAAAAGAAGCAATAAAAGTTGTCACAAAAATAAAAGGAGAGGAGGCAGAAGTCAAGGAAATAAAATCTCGAAGTCGAAAGGATGCACCACCGCCACCATTTAATTTATCATCGCTTCAAAATGATGCATATCGCTATCATCGAATTAATCCGTCTAGAACACTTCAGGCAGCAGAAAACTTATATTTGGATGCAGCAATATCTTATCCCAGAACAAGTAGTGAAAGGTATCCTGATGGGATCAATCATCAAGATATAATATCAAAATTATCAAAAAATCCTGGATTTGCAAAAATAACTAAAAAAATACTAGCTAAGAAAAAATTAAATCCTATTGTGGGGAAGAAACAAGATCCTGCTCATCCTTGTATTTATCCTACCGGTGGTAAGCCTCGTAACTTAAAAGGCGATAATGAGAAAATTTACGCTTTAATAGTACATCGCTATCTATCAACTTTTGGTGAAGATGCAGAGGTTCAAATTAATAGAATTAACTTTGAGATTAAACAGGAAAAGTTTCATATCACTGGAAGGCGTACTTTGAAAAAGGGATGGCGTGAGCTTGCAGGCACATATGGACAATCAGAGGATAAAGAATTACCTAATTTAGAGGTAGATATGAAATTTAAAGTAGACAGTGCGAGTCAAGAAACAACGTACTCAAGACCTCCACCATATTATAACCAATCTTCATTATTGAAGAAAATGGAAGAACAGGGAATTGGGACAAAAGCAACAAGATCTGAAATAATAAAGAGCTTATTTGATCGGAAATTCCTCGATGGTAATCAAATAGAAATAACACCTGTTGGAGATATAATTAATGAAGTATTGACAAAATATAGTCCACAAGTATTATCTGTGGAATTATCACGGAATTTGGAGAAAATGGGAGATTTAATTGAGGAGACCATTAATGAGGAAAAATCAGAAGAAGAAGCATTTACTCTTTCTGATGCTTTAGTTCAAGGTGTAAGTTACCTGCATAATATGCTTGGTGATATTCAGTCGAATGAAAGTCAAGTAGGTTCTTTGATAAGTACTCAATTAACCATTCAGAGAAAGAATGAGACGGAAATCAGTAAGTGTATATCATGTAAAGATGGAATGTTAAAAATCATTCACAATTCTGCAACTGGTAAGCGATTTGTAGGATGTACTGAATACTTCAATAATCAAAATTGTACAATCACTTTCCCCTTACCTCAGAGAGGTAAAATCATAAAAACAGATGGTATATGTAAAATTGACAGTTATCCTGTAATAACAATAATCACAGGAAGAAAACCATGGTCTCTATGTTTGCATCCAACCTGTCCATCAAATGAGATGTTGAAGAAATCTGATAAAAAATCAAAAACTACTGAGGAATCTGAAGTAAAAACAAGTGTAGCTAAACCAACGAGTGAATCCAAATCAAGTACGAAAACAACAAGATCAATTCCCAAGAAGACAACTAAGAAAACAACCAAGAAGAAAACCGAAAAAACTACTACGAAACCAACCAAAAAAACAACTAGGAGGAAATCAAATTGAGCTGTGAGATTGATGGATGTCATAAGGAGAAGATTTCAAAATTCTGTTCTAGACATGAATTGGCAAAGGAGAATATAGAAAAAGAATTTTCCAAGTGGCAAATTGCATTTGGGTCTTCCTATACAATGGTTGAATACTTAACTGAATTAATTGAGAATGAAGACTTAAATTCAGGTATGTGGGTAAAAGATATTGCAGAATATATTCTAGAAACAAAGAATGATGAAAATTAATTTGTATCCATCAAAGTTTTTTAATTAGGTAATTCTGAATAAAATTTGTGGTTTTAGCTTCGCTCGGAAAATCATTAACCAATGCAGTAAATAAACTTTCAGGAAAATCAGTTCTAGACAAAGAGCTAATCATAGAAATAAAAAATGATATTTTTAAATCCTTACTAGAAGCAGATATACAATTTGATTTAGCCTATAAGTTAGCAGAAAACCTACATAATCGGGCATTAAGTGAAAAACCTCCAACTGGTGTTTCTAGAAGAAATGCAATGATTAATATCCTATATGAGGAACTTACATCTATTATGGGTGGAGTTCAACATTCTTTAAATTTGGATAGAAAAAAAGTTAATGTAATTATGATGATTGGAATCCAAGGATCTGGTAAAACAACTACAATAGGTAAACTAGCACGGTACTTGAAACATGATAGCTGGAGAATTGGCTTAGTTTGTACAGATACATGGAGACCAGGTGCATATGAACAGTTGCAACAATTGGGCAATAAGCTTGATTTAGAAACATTTGGTGATCCTGATGAGAAAAATGCAGTAAAATTGGCTACAAATGGTGTTAAACATTTTACGAAGCAAGATAGAAATTTAATTATTGTGGACACTGCAGGTCGACATAAAGAAGAGAAAGAATTATTGAAAGAAATGGTTAAGTTAGATAAAAAAATAAATCCTGATGAGATAATTCTGGTGATAGATGGTACTTTGGGTCAAAGTGCATTTAATCAAGCAACAGCCTTTGCTCAAACTACACAAATTGGTAGTATAATTGTTACAAAACTTGATGGTACTGCAAAGGGAGGAGGTGCAATTTCTGCAGCTGCTGCTACAGCATCTCCGATTAAATTTATTGGAGTGGGAGAAGCAGTAACTGAATTTGAGAAATTCGATCCCAAGGGATTTGCAGGTAGGTTACTTGGTATTGGTGACTTGGAGGGAATTTTAGATGAGGTTCAACGAGCTCAAATAGTTCCAGATGAAGAAAGAGCCAAGGAAATGATGAAAGGTCACATCTCGTATAATGATTTACTAGATATGTTTGAATCAATGAATAAATTTGGCGGTATAAGAAAACTCTTGGATAAATTACCCGGAGGACTTTCCCATTCTGTTGATGATAATATGTTGGCGATGTCTAAAGATAACATGGAAATGTTCAGAAATATTATTTTTTCAATGACTGTACCTGAAAGAAATGCATATGTGAAGCTAGGAAAGACAAGAATCGATAGAATTGCTCGAGGTAGTGGAGTTCATCCAGATCGAGTTAAAGAATTAGTAAAACAAAAGAAAATGGCTGAACAAATGATGAAACAAATGATGAAGGGTGGAAAGAAACGAGGGAGAATGCCCGGTGCATCTCCTTTTAATATGTTAGGTATGAATCTTTAATGGATCTAGTTATCAAGGTTACTACACCTCCTCCATCAAAAAAAGAATGGATTGAACCAGACCCTGAAACTAGGAGAAATTGGACCTCAATATTTGAAACAATTGTTAATTGGTTCTGTTTGTCCAATTCTATTAGAACTAATCATAATTTAGATATAAGATTTCCAGACTTTACTATTCGGTTTGAAGGGAAGAAATTACGATATCTAGCCCCTCCTTTTCGGTCTGTTGCATCACTGGTTTTCAAGGCATATAACATTGCAACAACTCACCTAGGTAAATACCCAATTAAAAGTACACCTGGAATAACAATAATTTCTAATCCTCAAATAGAATCATATGAACAACCTAGATATTGTATCGAATTAAATAAATCCAATACGGATTATAAAATCACTACAGGAACAATTTTTACTTTTCACGTTGAAGATGCAATATCTATAGAGGTAAATCATAATTTCCTTTCTTTTGCAATTATTAGTATTTTAGAGTGGTGATATTATGGATATTAATAGTAATTTACAAGATTTTATCACTGATTGTAAGCCTTGTCAACGTTGTATTGGTAGGTGTTTAGCTACCACAGGAAGTTTTGAATTAAATCAAAGTCTAAATAAATTTCAAGAGATAGCCCATTTCATTTCAACCAATTTACCTGAAGAAGAAAAGTGTGAAATATGTGAAGGTCTTGTACATGAATCCCTTGGTATTGTTGATAAATTGATTGAGAATATAAGTAAATATGATTTTGAAGATTTTCTTGTTGGAAGTAACTTGCCCAAAGAATTAATTGACAAGGAGCGTATATTCCACAAATATAATTTAAAGGTGAGAACACTCAAACAGGAAATATCTAGAGAAATAGGTCTTAGAATAAGTGAAAAACTAACTAAACCTGTTAATTTTGAATATCCTGATATTACTGTATTAATTTCCAAAAGAAAGAATGTAAGATTTGAACTACAAATAAAATCTATTTACCTACTTGGATTATATAATAAGTTTGAGCGAGGTATTCCACAAACAAAATGGCCTTGTACCTATTGTAAAGGGAAAAAATGTGCGAAATGTAATAATACTGGTCAACAATACCCTGAATCAGTAGAAACATTGATTTCATCACATTTCATTGAACTTGCCAAAACCAATTCCTTTAGTTTTCATGGTGCTGGTCGAGAGGATATTGATGCTCTCATGCTTGGTCGTGGAAGACCATTTGTGTTGGAAATTAAGAATCCAAAAGCAAGAAATCTAGATCTTGATAGTATTGTGGAAAAAATAAATGAAAGTAGTAAAATTAAAGTATCTTCTCTACAATATACTGAAAAATCTATTGTAAAAGAAATAAAAGAACAATCACCGGATTCATATAAAATCTATAGAGCTAAAGCTGAGCTACAGCATCCTTTGAGTGAAGAATCACTAAATAATTTAAAAAATATTGAAAATAAAGAAGTGCCATTGAAACAAAGAACACCAATCCGGGTTAGTCATCGGAGAGGTGATTTAATTAGAGAAAAAAAAGTATTTAGTGTAAAGGTTGAAGAAGTTACTGATGAGGTAATTGTATTACAAATAAATGCTCAAGGTGGGACTTACATCAAAGAATTTATCTCCGGAGATGAAGGTAGAACTATTCCAAATATCTCAGAAATCATCAACCAACAGATATACTGTAAAGAATTAGATGTAATATATGTACAATCAACAATATTTCATGAATAATGTTCTAATTTCTGAAATTATCTCGTAGTGAATACTCAATAAAGTTTTGCAATTTCAAATATATATAAGGGCTAGAAAATTAAAGTCACTGTCTATAAAGTTAAAAGACAGATAATAGATATTCAATTAGTGAGATAAATGGTAAAGTCAAAAGGATTCGACAACAGAACACGATCTTTATTCAGAAAACATGCTCGTCTAAGAGGCTTAAAATCCTTAAGGTACTTAATTGAACCCATTCAAGTAGGAGAAAAAGTCGATATTCTGTTAAACTCAACCATCCAAAATGGAAGACCACATAGGAGATTCAATGGGAGTTCTGGTACCGTCATTGAAAAACGAGGTCAATGTTATGTATTATCTGTACCTGTCGGAAATAAAGAAAAAACTGTTATTTCAAGACCCGAGCATTTAAGAAGTTCAAAACAAACTTAGGAGTGATTAAAATACCCAAAGAAATATTCCATTCTAAGGCAATTTCTTTACCTGAAGTAAGAAACTTACTTTTGAAAAGAGCTGCAGAAGGTAATGAATTATCATATATGCAAAGAATTGCACTAGAACATGCTCATTTAACGTCACGCATTTCTGCAGAATCTTCTGTAAAATTAGTACATGACCTTATTGAGACCTTTAGAATTTCAGATAAAGGTGCAATAACCATTGCTAATTATATGCCTGATAATATACATGAGTTACGACAACTTCTCGGAAAAGAAGCTTCGGACAAAGAAACAGAAACTTTGGAAAAATTAATCGAAATGATACTGTCGATTGAAAGACTTGATGAAGGACAAAAAGAAAAAGAATTAAAAGATCTCGATAATGCTGAAGAAGATGAAGAGGACGAGAAAGTAGTAGATGAATCTATTATTCCTGAAGATTTAGCCTAAAATATATAGGATCATCAATCCAACCAAAGGTGATTATTATTTCATTTAACCAGAGAAGACCTAGAAGACATAGCAGTGATAAGAGACCACAATCCCATAAACGTTACGAGGAATTAGGTATCGTTCTTGATGTAATAATGCCTGAACAAAATCGACGTAAAGATAAATTCAAAGATGAACCAATTGTAATTATCATAGGGACAGAATGGTTTACTATCCTCGAACTTGTTCCTGAAGATCCAAATGAAATAATGTTGCATGATGAAATTGTACTAAATAAAGAAAATGATAGTACAATAAAGGCAATAATTGGTCGAATTCCATTTGATAAGCTGACCTCATTTGAAGAAAATCAATTGGAAAAGGCAATAAATATTATTTTAGATAAGAAAGAGAAAAGATTTGTTACATGGTTAAATCAAGCCTCACCAATTAGTATAAGAAAACACTCACTTCACTTAATCAAGGGAATAGGTCCAAAATCACTGGAAATTATACTAAATGAGCGAAAAATTATGCCTTTTATATCATTTGAAGATTTCAATGAGAGAACTCGTATAAAAGATATTAAGCAATTATTAGTAAATCGTATTTTAGATGAAATTAGTAATGAAGATGAAAAACATCATTTATTCACACGTCCAATGAAGCGAGATAGATAAATCTATGAGAGATTGGCGAAACTACACTCTACAAAAATTAGAAGAACTTAACAAAAGGGCTATAAAATCCGAAGGTCAAAACTTTTGTATTAGGTATAGAACTATCAACCAAATTGTTAAACAAGCAGACATATCTCCAGCAGAGTATGTACTTGAAATTGGTGGTGGATTAGGAATATTAACTCATGCGTTGAGTCTTACTGGAGCCCGTATTGATGTATACGAGACGGATCAAATCTTATTTAATCATCTAGAAGAAGAATTTAAATCACTAGACACCGTGACTATATTTGCAGAGGATGCTCTAAATGCAAATTGGCCTGAAAATATCCGGTTAGTTTCAAATTTACCATATCAACATTCATCCAAATTTATCATAAAATTCTTACATCATCAAGCCACAGATGCATATTTTATGTTACAAAAGGAATTTGCCATCAGATGTATTGCATCTCCTGGAACAAAAGAGTATGGTAGACTATCAATATTATGTCAATTACATTCTAAAGTGATAAAAATACTTGATGTACCATCTGACGCTTTCTTTCCTAAACCAAAAGTACATTCAAGTGTTTTGCATTTTACAAGACAAGAATTAGAGACCCAAAATGATCATAAGGACATTGAATTATTAACAAATAATCTTTTTACACTAAAGAGAAGGGTACTGAGATCAGTACTACGTGGTTTCTTAAAGAGAAAAAATGTATCCGAAGAATGTTGGGAAAAAGTTCCTTATCACGACAAAAGAATTAATGAATTAACAGCAATTGACCTAGATGAAATTCTATCATTTTTAAAACAAAATCAATGCTGGCCGCTGGCATAGGAATTACCTATGGATCAATACATTGAATCTAGTGGTGTTCGAATTTATCTGAGTGATAATACATACACACCACGAGAAGATAGCTTTCTTATGTATGATTGTATTCTTGAATACTTTACTGGAACAAATCAACCAATAGTAGAAATCGGTACTGGTTCTGGATTTACGATTATACAAGTCTGCAGTAAATGGACCAATTTAACTAATATCGCTACTGATATAAGCCTTGATGCGTGTTTACTTACTCTAAAAAATGCAAAAACAAATAGAATTGATAATTTACACATTGTTCGAACAGATCTTTGTCTTCCTTTTCGAAAAGGTGACCATCTATCAACAGTTATCTTTAATCCACCATATTTACCAGCTGATCCAGATACTGATGGTATGATGAGTGAATCTGAATTACACCAGCTAGTTGGAGGAAAAAAAGGTTATGAAATTGCAAATAGACTGGTGAATATAGAAAATTTAAGTGGATCTCAAATATTAATTATTATCTCTTCATTATCTACAAATCCAGTTCAATTTGCTAAATTTCATAACACACGAAATGTTCAAGTTATTAGGACACTTCATTTGGGATTTGAAACTATTTGGATTTTATTAATAAAGGTGATGACTTAATGGATATTTCTGTTATTTGTGTTGGTATAAAGCATTCTGGAAATCTAGGTGCAATTGCAAGAATATGTGATAATTATGATGTAAAAAATCTAATACTAGTATCACCAGAATGTAATGTTGATGAACAGGCATATGAACGAGCTACTCATGGAAGAAGATTCTTAGATAATATAATTATTGTTAGTTCAATTCTAGAGGTGAGAAAATTTGTTGATTATTTAATTGCGCTATCTGCAAGAAAAGGAGGTGCTGATAGTTTATCTCGTTATTCTAACAATATAATTGAGGTTAGTGGAAATTTAGCCAATGTAAGTGGTTCGATTGGTATTGTATTAGGAAGAGAAAATTATGGACTATCGACTTCAGAAGTCAATGAATGTGATATTTTATGTCATATTCCATTACCCGGAGATAATCCCGTATTAAATATATCTCATGCGGCATCACTTGTACTTTGGGAACTCATTAGAAATAAATCAATCGATGAAGAGGTTAATCATCGAATTATGACTGAGAAAGAGCATACTGCATTATTTAAATTATTAGAACAATTGCTAAATTATTCTTGGTTGCCTAATCAAAGACATTATGGTTCTATCCGCTCATTTCAAGCATTGTTATCAAGAGCATTGGTAACTCAAAGAGAAGCTAACTCGATTATTGGTACATTTAGGTCAATTTTAAAGAGTTTTGAAGAGGGTGTTCCTGATTGGAAGGATGAAGATGACCTCGCGAAAGAATCTTGAGATTATATTATCTCAATCTATATTAGGATTTACGGATCCTAAGATAAAATTTGAACAATATCAAACTCCATCCAGAGTAGCATCTAACCTTGTTTTCTATGCAAACATGCTAAATGAAATTCATTCAAAAACAGTGGTCGATATATGTGCTGGTACTGGAATATTGGGCATTGCAGCCTCTATTCTTGGTGGAATTGTATCAATGGTTGAAATTGATGCAGATGTTATTGAAATACAGAGGAAAAATATTGATAATCTTAATTTGACTATTGATTCAATTCATAACGACGTATTAGCTTGGTTTCCTGATGAAAAATTTGATACTGCATTGTTAAATCCACCATTTGGTATTCAACAAAAAAAATATACTGATATTAAAATCCTGAAAAAAGCCACAAAAATAGCTAATATTTGCTATTCCATTCATGATGGTTCTCCAACCAATATAGAAAGATTACCTAAATTGCTAATGAAAGAGGATATAGAAATACTCGGATCATATACCGATGAATTTAATCTTCCTGTTACATATTCTTGGCATTCAAATCTTAAAAAAATAAATAAAGTTCTGGTTTTACGAACTAAGGCTGTTTAGAAATTCGATTATATTTCCTGTATTTTTTTTCCTTTTCTAGAGAGAATCTAGGGGGATAAGGATGTTTCATTTCTTTTCCACATTTTTTACATGGGTTTGAAGACAATGAATAGATATAACATATATCACATCTATATAGAGTTTTCATATTAGTTTCTCTCTAATTTATATTCAATATCCAAATCTTTGCTTACTTCGGCTAATTTTTGTTCAATTTTCTTATAAATATCACTCAATTCATCATACGAATGACCTTCTAGATAAATTCTATACCTAGGAGAGCCGATGGTAGAAACTTCATGTGTTATGTCTTTATATTGGGAAATTACATCCTCTGCTGATTGTAAGAATGTTATCACATTTTCAACACCGTTTGGAGCAAAACTCCTAACACCAAGTGTAGAAGTGATAGAGATTGAAGTTAACTGTATACTACTCAAAGAGACTTCTACTATCGCCTGTTTCAATTCCTCAGGTACATTTACATGTACAAAGGCTTCTTCTTCCACTGTTGCAAATTCTTCAAATCCATTATATAAGGTTCCAAATACCGATATAAATTCATCCTCAATCATATCTCTAATATCTTCACTGGAGATTTTTACTTTTTCAGAAATGAGATCTACAATCCGTAATGCTGCATTTTGTCTCTTATATTCTTGTACTGCTTCTTTTTTCTGGGAATCTGATGCTCGCTTAATACTAACATCTACTTGATCATCTTTTACTCTAAGTACCTTACATACTACTTGTTGATCTATTCTTACATAATTACGGATGTTTCTTATCCACGCACCAGCTACTTCTGATACATGACAATATCCATCTAGATCGCCATATTCTACAAGCTTAACATATACTCCGTGTTTAGCAATCTTATTGACAACACCTATAACCAAATCATGCATATCTGGTAATTTTTTTCTACTTATATTTGCCATATATTATATTGGTATTTTATAATTAAAAAGATGAAGTTACAGTGTAAAACAATTAAATATATTTGTACAAACTAATTATGATAGATGATAGAAACATCTCAATTAAGAAATCAACTAGAGGAAATTGGATTCACCAAATATGAAATAAAAATCCTCATTGATTTATATGTAAATGGATCTGGAAAAGCAGATGAAATAGGTGATAGATGTGAAATTAATCTATCACGAGTATATGAAAACTTGGATATTTTAAGTAGAAAGGGTTTTATCACCAGTAGTAATGGTAGGCCCAGAGTTTATTATCCTGAAAATCCTCAAATAGCTATAGAAAATTTAATTGCAATGGAAAACCAAAAACATGATGAATTACTTGATAAATTTAAGAAAAATGCTAATTCACTTGTAGAACTAATTGAACCATTATATATCGACAAACACACTCAAATAGCAAAGGAAGAACTCCTCAATTCATGTGGGACATTAGAAGAAGCAGAAGCAATAACTATTAAGTTAATAAAGGAAGCAAAAAAAGAAATTTGTATTATTACCCATGTTTTTAATTGGTTTAATCTAGTGGAAACTCATCTATTAGAAGCCAAAAATAGAAATTGTACCATTAAAATAATTACAAATTCAACATTATCAGATAATAGTATTATAAGTAAACTAGAAAAAATGGATGTAGAGGTCAAGTTTTTAGGCGATGTAGAAATCAAAACGAGAGGTACTTTGACAGATATGTCATCAGTAATATTTGTAATTTGGGTAAATGAGGTTCCTTTTGAAGGAAACCCAAGAAAAATATACAAGCCTCAATATACTACAAATCAGGGAATGGTAGATATATTCCAATCCTACTTTAATTATTTATGGGAAAAAACCTAATTCAATAAGACCTTATACAATAATCTATCAAGGGATTTGTACCAACCAATAAGCCATAAACATACTAAAATGAAAGAAGATATGATCTGTAAATACCCGATAAAGCCAATAATTCCCCCTAATTGCATAGGGACTATCACATAACCAATGACTAAACATAAGAAGAGGAGTATTAACCATACGCTAAGTATTAAAACAGATAATAATGAATTATTTCTCATAAAATATCAATCCTCATAAAAAAAGCGGTGATTATTGCTAGTATACAACAAAATAAAACCAATGATAATATCGATTGGATTACTTGTTTTTCAGTTTTAGGTGATCCTGCAACTAGTAACCTAACGAGGGTAATTGGTGCACTTTTATCTTTATTTGCATGAATAATTCCATCCTCAACTACAACAGGTCTTGATTTCATTTGACTTCTCTCTTTTAATCCTTTTACAGAACTAATAATTGTGAAGCTATTCATTATATGTAATAGTAAGGCAACAATGAGGAGAAATTCAATTTGACCATAAATTGCAATTAACCCAATAGCACTACCTACACCTAAACTTCCTGTATCACCAGCAAATACTTTAGCAGGATATTTATTAAATAAATAAAATGCAAATAACACACCACACAGGCTTAATGATGCAAATCTAGTGATATAGATTGCTTCTGATGGTAACTGGTCTTCTAATATGAACGAGGATATAAATGCAGTAATCGAAATAAATATACCCGACATAACCATAACACCATTCATAACGTCTAACATATTCGATGCATTACTTGTAATAGCTACAACAAATACTGCAATAAACCAATATACAATAGTTAATCTAGTCGCTCCAACAAAAGGTAATATGGGATTGGGAGACGCAACTCTGAAAATAAAAACCGGGAGTGATGCAAGTAGCAGTATTAATGGTTTGATAATAGCTGATAATTTTTTAAAATCATCATAAATTCCTATTAAATACACTAGAAATAAAACTACTATCATTATGGACAATCTCTGTGCTGCGAGGTGATTTGGTACAAACAATAATCCAATTGATAATACAATAATATAGATTAACATAAATCCAATACCTCCTGATTCAGCTACTTGAGGTCTCTCTTTCTTATGTACATCGATGCCAACCTTTCCTATACTTGTCATTTTTTTAATAACCAATGGTGTAATCGAATATGATGCTATAAAGCCAAATATCGATAATAGAATTATAGGTATTAGATTCTGTGTTATTTTAATTCCTCCTTTAATTTTTTCAATATTGTTCGTACTGCGTTTAACGGAGTTTCAATTGTGTTTAGTATCTTCAATCGATTTTCCTCATTCATTTTTTCCTGATTCAATACTTTACAAAACTCATTTAATATATCAGTTGGATTTGATACATGAACCAATGGAAAAC
>JAOUKW010000352.1 GCA_029882335.1 Candidatus Heimdallarchaeota archaeon
TTCTAAAATATGATTAGTAATGCAAATACAATTAAATAATTTAATAAAATATATATGTAAAACTACACAAACTTGAAATTAATGTATAATTGTTAAAATTTGTGAAGACTGCTAAACTAGAAAATTTACTTAATGGTAAAATCATTTTAATAACAGGTGGAAGCGGATCTATAGGCTTGCAAATAGCCATGCATTTATTAAATAACTATACACCTCATGTTATCAGAATTCTCACAAATGATGAAAATTCATTGTTTTCTACAAAACTACAGCTTCAAGATCAACCAAATGTAAGATTTTTCCTTGGTGATATTCGAGATGAAGAAAGAGTAAAAAAAGCAATTGAAAATGTAAATGTCTTATTTCATGCAGCCGCGTTAAAACATGTAGAAATGTGTGAATATAATCCGTTTGAAGCTATTAAAACAAATGTTTTAGGAACTCAGAACTTAATAAATGCTGCATTAACAGAGGATATTAGCCATTTCATCTTAATTAGTACTGATAAAGCAGCAAGTCCACTGAATGTTATGGGAGCTACAAAATTACTTGCTGAAAAATTAGTTAGTTCTGCAATGGGATATCGCGGTAATAGTAAAACCATATTTACAACAGTGAGATTTGGTAATGTATTTGGAACAAGAGGTTCTATATTCCCAATTATAAAAGAGCAAGTCCTGAAAAAAGAAAAAATTGAAATTCGAAATCCAGAGTTAACACGCTTCTTAATGTCTATTAAAGAAGCACTAAACTTAGTTTTCTTTGCTTTAGAAAATTCAAAGGGTGGTGAAGTATTCTTACCTAAAATGAAATCGATTAAAATAGATAAATTAATCGGAGAGATCGTACAATTTGTATGTGAAGAAGAAAATATCAACAGAGAAGATATAGAGATAATCACAACCTATGTGAAAGCAGGTGAAAAAATTCATGAAGAACTCATCACTGAAGATGAATTAAGAACTACCGTAGAATATGAGAATTACTATATACTACAGACCCATTTAGCTCATCCAAATCAATATAATTGGGTGGATAACCATTCTTTAACAGATTTAAAATCTTATTCATCTGAGAATTCACCTTCTTTGTCAAAAGAAGAAGTAACAACTTTAATGCAAAATATTAAAGATTTAAAGGAGTAAATTAATAATGAAATATTATTTATCAAGACCAAAAATTGACCAAAATGATATAGATAGCGTCGTAAATGTATTAAGATCACCAAATTTATCATTAGGACCAAAAATAAATGAATTTGAGCAGGCATTAGCACAATATAGTAATAAGAAATATTGCGCAGTCGTAAATAGTGGAACCTCGGCTCTGCATTTAGCATTACTTGCAAAAAATATTACTAAAACCTCTGATGAAGTAATTGTCCCCTCCTTTACATTTATAGCAACCTCTAATGTTGTAATTCATGCAGGAGGAACTCCAATATTTGTTGATGCAGATGAGAATTCTTATAATATAACTCCAGATACCATTATGGAAAAAATTAATTCCAATACAAAAGCAATTATTCCAGTTGATGTATTTGGAAGACCTATAGATGAAAAAGGAATTCAAGATATCGCAGAAGACCATAGTTTATTTCTACTCCGAGACTCATGCGAAGCATTAGGGACAAAGGTTGATGGAAAACATATTGGAGAACTATCAGATGCCATTACATTCGCGTTTTATCCAAATAAACAAATTACCACTGGAGAAGGTGGTGCTTTATTAACAGATGATGATTATTTAATCAAACAAGTTGCAAGTTTAAGAAATCAAGGAAGAGGGGATTCTACTGAATGGTTAACTCATGATAAAATTGGATTTAATTATAGAATGTCAGATATTAACGCAGCATTAGGTTTATCTCAATTAAATAAAATTGAAGAGATTATAGATAAAAAACAAAGAATTGTTAATTTATATAACCAAGCATTTTCTAGTACAAGTTATATAAAAACACCAACATCAAATCAGAATGAAAGAATTTCATGGTTTGTATACACTATTCAAGTTGATTTTAACCAAAGTAAATTAAAGAATAGAGATGAACTTGTAACAAAATTAAAAGAAAACGGAATACAAGCAGGTCGATACTTTAGTCCTGTACATTTACAACCAATTTATCAAAAACTATACAATTATAAAAGTGGAGATTTTCCTATAACAGAAAAGTTAGGAGAGGAAGTATTAGCTTTACCATTTCATCTAGATCTAGAAAAAGAACACATTTCAGACATCGTTAATACAATAATTTCAATTGTTGATTAAATATTAGTTTCTAAGATAATGATTATCAAAAAAGAAATTATACCTATAGAACATAGTCGTAAATTTTATCAATTGAAAGAGTGTCAAAAATTTCATGAATATATTATTTATTACAGATTCCTTGGGATATCCAAGAGAAGGGGATAATATATTCTTTACAGATACCTATTTTTACAAAATTTGCACATCGATTCTCAAAGATCATCAAATTGAAGAAGATGATTTTACCAAAAAATGGATAAAGTATAAAAATTTTCATGATATATTTATTGCAAAACTAATAAAAGATCAGCACAAAATCAAAATAATCTCTATTTCATCAATGGATGTAAGAATTCTCCAAAAAATTATAAATTTAATGGATATAGATAATATATCCCATCTATTCATACAAGTTGGAATAGTTGATTGTACTCCAAGAATTTTATCAAGAAGAGAAGTACAAATAATTTCTAAAATCAAGCCCTTATCGCTAATTGTTAAACCATTTCTAAAAAGGAAAAGAAAGGAAATAATTAACAATTATTATTTAAGACATACAAAATTCAAGAGATATATTGATGAAGAAAGTTTCAATATTACATTATCTAATATAATTAAAACTGTAAAAGATAAAGCAACTGTAAATCTATTTACCATTTGTCCTATACCTAGTTCGTTTAACAAAACCACACCAGGATGGATATTTAGTGTGATTCGATATAATTTGATAATTAAAGACTTATCAATTCAATGTCAGATAAATAATGTTAATTTGTACGAAAATATGAAACATAATCCTTTGAAATATGTAATATCAGATGGCCATCATTTAAATATAGTTGGGCATGCCCTTACGTCTAGATTAATATTACAAAATATTAATATTTGATAACATAAACTCACATTAAAGAAAATTTAGCTATAACTACAATAACACAAGATTAAAAGAACATTTTAATTAAGTCGAAATTAGATGAAGAATAAATAACTAAACCGAGTTTACATATGAAATTTTTTTCGTTACATTATTTTAAAGGATTATTCGCCAGTTTAAAAACGAATGATTTTTTCGATACACTTCTCCATTCAAAAAATTATTTTCTTATTCAAGTTGCAACTGGAGGTCTTAGTTTAATTGCATTACCAATTTATACTTCAATATTGACTAAAGAAGAATATGGCTATATTTCATTATATACAGCATTTGTTTCCATTTTAATACCAATTATAACAATTAATACTCACTCTTCTATAAGTAGATATTATTATGAAGAAAATGCTGATTTTGATATTTTTCTTGGTAATACCATAATGTTATCATCATCAATTGCATTTTTCTTTTCATTAATTATCTTAATTTTTTATTCATCAATTGCCGAATTTGCAGAAATCCCATTGTCATTCCCCATTTTAATTATAATAAACATCGTTATACATATTATTAAGTCAATTTATCTACAAATACTAATCCCACTTAAAGAAAGTTCAAAAATTGCAAAACTGGAAGTATCATCACTATATCTCAGATTTATTTTTTCGGTTATCCTTATTCTTTCAATTAAAGAACAAAAATACTTTGGTTACATATATGCTTCAATATTTGTTGGAAGTATCTACTCTATATATTATGTATTTCAAATAGTGAAGCTATCTCAGTGGAAATTTAATAGTGATCATTTAACTTATATTTTTAATTATTCAGTACCTTTATTATTTTACAGTCTTGGCGGTGCTGTTTTGATACAAATTGACCGAATTATATTAAATGATTTAACAAACAGGGAGGCTGTTGCAATTTACAGTGCTGGTTACAATATAGCAAATATAATTTCTTTTATTATTTCTGCCACCTACGCTTCATCAACACCGGTGCTATTCAAATATTTAAATTCAGGGAATTATAAAGCGACAGATAAATTAATTATTCAAGTATTTTCGGTATCATTATTATTCGCATTTATATTAATTTCCTTCTCAGATCTTGCAACATCAATCCTATTAAATGAAGATTACATTGAGGCAACTCCAATAATTGTTTTTGTGGTTATTGGTTTGGTATTTTTTAGTGCTTTCAATATTTATGCAAG
>JAOUKW010000040.1 GCA_029882335.1 Candidatus Heimdallarchaeota archaeon
ATATGAACCGGATAGTACACCAGAATATGCAACTCTATTAGAAGTAGACTCATTACAGTATCATACACTTTCAGATGCAGATTACTTCAGAATTAACGTTCAAACAACTTCAATAATTTCATTTACAATTGAATCAAATTTATACCCAGTTTCATTCCAATTGTTTTCCTCCACTTCCCAACAAATTCCGTTTCCACAACTTCAAAACACATTTGCACTGGATAGTGGAAACTATTCGATCTCTATGAGATCCGGCCTCATTTCATCTTTTGGGTCAATAATGTTTAATTATTCAATCAGGTATAATTATATTGACTTTCCTGTTCAGCTAGTAACAAACTCAGTTACAACGGAGAATACAAACAGCACGAAAGTATTATATGAATTTGATTTGGAGACTATATCGCGAATTAATCTCTCTATAGTTCCAATTTTAGGGACTACAGCGAGTATGTTAAATGTAGAGATCATAGACAGAACAATCCAAAATAACAATATTATTTATAATTCAACTGTTCAAGTCAACGGTTTAATCAATTTGAAGGGGATTGCAAATGTTGGTAGTTTTTATCTAGTAATTTCTAAATTGCAATTATCAGATAGTATTGACTATATAATATATTTCGATACAGAAAATCAAATGGCAGATGCTAACGAACCAAATGATCGATCAGATCAAGCTATTTTACTTATTGAAAATATTCCAAAAAATTATAATCTCATGTCTCAAAATGGAGATGTTGATTGGTTTTATGTAAATATACAGCAAGTGATTGGATTAACTATTGAATTTATAATCGATTATGGAACTGAACACATACAAACATTATACGTTAATTTACAGCTATTTGATGAAAATCTAAATCTACTCTACCAAAATATCAATGGAAAGGCCACAAAAAGCATATCTATATTATCGAATGTTGGAAAATATTATATTTCAGTATCATCATCAATTCCAATTATATCCTATACAATTCAATTAAAACTCACTGAAGTAGAGGATTTCCAGATAATTACAGAAACAACTGTTATTGAAGTTGACTTTAATGCTCAAAATCCATCTTATTTTTTTATCTTTCAACTGACGGAAGAATTAATAATCTATTTCTTCACAGATTATTATTTAGTAAATGTAGAATTATATAATGAACAACTAGTACATTCAATGGCGGACCATCAGAGAATGTCAATTGGATTAAACCCTGGAATATATTATTTAATTATGGTATACCTCAATTGGCAGGGATATTCATTATGGAATGACATTCAACATCTTGAGGTCTATCTACCAGAGAATATCATTCTTGATCCACCAGAAATATCCATGTCATCGAGTAGTCAATCAACATCTACCACATCACCCTCGATACCCTATGCAGAAACACGTAATCCAGAAGATATTGAGTATATTGGAGTGAATTGGATTACTGAAATAAGTGTATTTGCAATAATTTTACTCACACTCAGAAATCACCATGTATCTAGAAGAAAGATCGATTAAGATTATAATTAATTCACAATAACAATTAAATTCTCTAGATATTTCCATCCGTATGAAGTACAATTATTATAATTCAATGCTACAGGATGTATTGCATGAATGTAAATACATTGAAACATCAATTTGATACTAATTTGCTTCATAAACAAATACGAAATGAGCTTTCCAATCAGATAAAAGGAGAATTATATCTAGATGAAGTTTCTCGTATCCTTTGGAGTACTGATGCATCAATGTATCAAATTATGCCAATCGCGGTTGTTACTCCATTAGATACCAGCGACGTAATAAAAACCATTAAATTTTGTCACAAATATCAATTACCTGTCACTCCTAGAGGAGGAGGAGCTGGATTATGTGGAGCTGCTATAGGACCGGGAATTATTATAGATTTTACCAAACATATGTCAAATATGATAGAAATCAACCAACAAGACAAGTATTTCAGAGTTCAACCGGGAAGAAAACTTGCACCGATTCAAAAAGAATTAGCATCTTTTGGATTGTTTTTACCACCAGACCCTGCAAGTGCGGAGTTTTGTACAATAGGTGGAAATATAGGAACAAATGCAGGTGGTTCTCACTCAGTTAAATACGGTTTGATGGCGAGTTATACATTAAGTTTGAAGGTTGTCTTATCCAATGGTGAGTTGATTACAACACAACCATTTGATCTAAACGATCCAAAATATATTCAGATAAAGGAAGCCAATACACTTGAAGGTAATATTTATCGAGAGATTGAGAAAACCTACTTGAAAAACACCACTCTCATCAATACAGTCTACCCAGATGTGAAGTACAATATTGCAGGATATGAACTTAGAAATCTAATTATTAACAATACTATTGATCTTACTCGTTTATTTGTTGGGAGCGAGGGAAGTCTAGGTACAACAGTGGAAATAAAAATGAAAATACTTCCATTACCAAAGTACACCACTTTACTGATAGCATATTTCAATAATGCCATTGATATGGGAAAAGCTACTTGGAAAGCATTACAACAAGATCCATCAGCAGTCGAATTAATGGATTATCGTTTGGTTAAGGTTTTAAGGCAAAGAAGAGAAAGTCTAGTGAGACAACTACCACAAGAAATGCAATATTTACTGATGATCGAATTTGATGGTAATGACAAAAATATCTTGGACAAGCAAGCAGAATTATTAGGATCCCAATTAATTCAAGAACATTTGGCATTTGAAATTCAACTGGCGACCTCAGAACAGGAAATTGAGGAATTTTGGACAATCAGAAAATTAGCATTACCACTACTTGGTCAAATTAATGATAACGGAAGAAGAATAGTACCAGTAATAGAGGATGTTGCAGTTCCACCTCAATTTTTAGCAGAATATTTAGAAAAAATCATAGATTCAATGGATGAAAACAAAATACCATTTGCCATGTATGGACACGCAGGAAAGGGATTAATACATATCCGACCACTTGTTAATCTACAACATAAAGATGATATACAAGCAATGGTAAATATCGCTAATGACTCATTTCAATATTCCAAACAATTCAATGGTACTGTATCTGGAGAACATGGTGATGGCAGAGTACGTACTCCATATATTCGACAGCAATATGGAGACGAAATGTACAGCTTATTCATTCAAGTAAAAGAGCTGTTTGATCCACAGTATTTAATGAATCCAGATATTAAAATATCAGATAAATCAATAACTGATGACCTCAGATACACAAACTATCAGAGAATTGATGGTTTTAATTCAGGTTTACTCATTCATTTTCAACCCGCAGAATGGGAAGATACAATAGAACACTGCAATGGTTGTAGTAGATGTACTAATACTTTGAATACAGTTAATATGTGTCCAATATACAAGGTTACTAAAGAAGAAACTGCAACACCAAAATCAAAAGCGAATTCACTTCGTGCATTAATATCAGGTAAATTACAGAAAGACCAAGCATTGAAATCACCAGTTATGAAGGAGTTAATTTTCAATTGCACCGGATGTCAATCTTGTATTACAGACTGTCCAGCATCGGTAAATATCCCCAAGATTGCATTGCAATTTAAAGCAGAATATGTAGAGCATAATGGACAATCACTAGGAGAATATCTACTGGGATCAATAGGATTAATCGGTGCTAAATTACGACTATTTGTGGGATTCATCAATATCACCGGAAAGTGGAAAATTACGGGTTATATTAATGAAAAAGTATTCGGGATAACAAGATATAGAAAATTACCCCGTTTCCATCGAACCACCTTCATGAAATGGTTTGATAAACATGAGAATCAGATTATTAATCCAGTGAGAAAGGTTGCGTATTTCGCAGGATGTACTGCCAGTTACAACACACCAGATATAGGTAAATCTATGATTCAAGTACTGGAACGAAATAATATAGAAGTTGTGGTTCCTAATCAAAAATGTTGTGGATTGCCAATGTATACCTACGGAAATGTCAAACGAGCAAGTGCATATGCACAATATTCGATTGATAATTTCTTACCATACATAGAACAAGGATATGACATCCTCGTCACCTGTTCTTCATGTGGTTTATCACTTAAGCAAGAGTGGTTTGATTTATTAGGAAACGAGCAATCCAAAAAAATAGCAAATGCAACTTATCACTTCAGTGAGTATTTATTACTGCTAAAAAATGAAGGTTTACTCAATCAAGATTTCAATGAGGTAAACCTAAATCTTGGATACCATACACCATGTCATTTACGCGTTCAACCTGATGCAAAGACCAGTTCAATTGAATTGCTTAATTTCATCCCAGGAATAACAATTCAAGATATACAACAGGGATGCTGTGGTATATGCGGCTCTTGGGGATATAAAAAAGATAACTATCAGAAATCAATGAAAATCGGAGAAAATTTATTTCTAAAATTAAACCAAGAACACATTGATCTCGGTATCACAGATTGTCCCACATGTACACTCCAAATGGAACATGGATCTACCAAGCAAATTCAACATCCAGTTCAAATATTGGCAAAAAGCTACGAAAAAGAATGAATTCATTTACCTAACTGCATAGTAGTCTCTAAATCAGGGGGTATTCGAATTTTAGTTGCATTTTCAAAGGCATGTGCGATGGTTAAGATTTTCTTTTCTTGAAATTTTCCAGATATTATCGATAATCCCACCGGCAAACCGTTGATATAACCCATAGGTAGACTAATACTACAATATCCAGTAATTGCAGCTATTGAAGAACTAAAACCACCAGCATAATTATCACCATTAACATGGTCAATCAACCATGCAGGACCAGTAGATGGTAATATCACCGCATCTAAATTGTGTCTACTAAATTCGGTGTCAAATTTCGTTCTATATTCATCATACAATTGAATAGCTTTCAAATATGCTTCACTTTGTAAATCTCCCTTTGATAGCGCATACTCAAAATACTCCTGACCAAAATGAAGTAATGTTTCCTTCTTATTAGCTGTGTTGAACTCTATTACATTTTCAATAGTTTGAATGTTTCCATTAACTGTGGATAGATATTGGTTTAACCCCTGTTTAAATTCATATGATAACACTGTTGATTCAGCCTCACTTAACCCCTCTAGTAATTTCAAATCTATGGGATGTTTACCCTTAATGCGATCATCATCGGATTGATCTACAAGTTCAGCCCCTAGGTCTTTAAAAAATGGTAAGATTGAATCAAATAAATCGGATATTTTTTGATTAAATTTAGTAAAATTGCGAATCACACCTATTACCATTCCGTCTAATCGATCAATTGATCCTTCGAGTATATAATTTAATATGGGAGAATCAAGAGTTGTTCTATCTGATTCATCTTTTCCAACCATGGCAGTGAGTAGAATTGCTGCGTCTTTAACAGTCCTTGTCATTGGACCTGCAGTATCTTGTGACTTACCAATTGGTATGATCCCTGACCTACTAACAAGCCCTATTGACGGTTTGAGTCCAACTATACCATTGATAGAGGATGGACAGATAATTGATCCATCTGTCTCGGTACCTATACCAACTGGAGCAAAGTTTGCTGCAATAGCGACAGCAGTTCCCGAACTCGATCCACATGGAGTACGTAGTAAATCATAAGGATTTCGAGTTTGACCCCCCATACTACTCCAACCGCTGGTTGACCATTTACCCCTATAATTAGCCCATTCACTGAGATTCGTCTTGCCCAATATAATCCCTCCCTGTTCTCGGAGTAAGGAGACGACAAAAGCATCTGCATCTCTATTATTTCCAGTTAATGCTAAAGATCCTGCAGTGGTTTGCATACTACCTGCAGTATCGATATTATCTTTTACTAAAATAGGTATACCATGTAAAATACCCTTTACTCCATTAAGTCTATAATATTCATCTAATTCAGAGGCAATTGTTAATGCATCTGCATTCAGTTCTATTATTGAGTTCAAAGAAAGCCCATTTGGATTTTTATCATAATTCTTAATCCGTTGCATGTAAGATTTCACCAGTTCTACCGCAGTAAGCCCTCTTGTTTCATACAGTTCAAGAATATCAGATATTGTTAATTCATCCACAGAATCATATTTTTTAACTTATTCATTAGGTTTATTATAGGCAAATGATAGAAACATTCAGTTCAAACAGATAACAATTAAATAATTAAATCAAAAAAATACCTTATGGAATATTTTACTCATAAATTCAAAGAGGATTTAACCATAATACAGGATAAGATCCAATCATTGGATTATAATGAGTACTCAACCTTAATTTCGAATTATTACCATAAAAATATTGCATCCAAAGAAGGAAAACTAATTTCTTTTCAGTATTGTACCAGACTCCTTGCAGAAGGAGAACATCAAAAAGCAAAACAATTAATAGATCAACTTGAAGAAGAAAATGAGTTAATATTTAAGTTATATTATCATCTTCTATCATCAATTTACTATTATGGATATAACTCACCAGTAATAAATAAAGAATTGGGACAACAACACTTTATCCAATCAGAAGATATATTTCATGGCTTGAAAAGTCTTGATAAATGGGAAGATGGACATATCAATTACTTATATTATTTTACCTTTATTCATTCTCAATTGGATAAATCAAAGGTACTGGAGAAAATTCAATTCTACAAGAATTATGTAAAATCCAATAATAACCGCAATATTGCCACTCTATTTCTGTATAATCAAAATAATGTAGCAATTACCCTACGTAATATGGGTTTATTCAATGAGGCAGTAGAAATATATGAAGATGCAATCAAGAAGATCAAAGAACCATCATATCTATCTCTCTTATTTGCCAACCTAAGTAGATGTTACTGGTTGTTAGGAAATCAAGAAAAAATGGAAGAATTCGCATTTAAATCTTTATTTATAAAGAAAAAACCAGATGATATCTTTCTAACATCAATCAGTTATAATAGGATTATAGATGTTTATGAATCAACTAGAGATTATTATTCTGCTGAAAAATATTACAATGAATTATTAGAAATTGTATCTAAAAAAGGAACTGAGAATATTACTTGGCAAACCTACGAAAATGCATTTAATTTTTTCTACAAGTGGTATTTAACAGAAAAAGAATACAGTAAATTAGAAAAGGCAAAGAAATTACATCTGAGACTCGTCAACTACTATCAAAAATATCCAAATAATGATGGAATTAATTGGGCTATCACATATCAGATCGCATTGCTCAAGAAAATTGGTGGAATTAGAGAGAAGGTAGAAGCCATGAATATACTGGAAGAAGTAGTTAAAAAATATCCTCAATTTATTGATCCATATATCTATCTACTTGATCTTTACTTCAGCCTACTACAACCAGATGATTCTGAATTAATCGAGGATATAGATAGTTTAATAGATAAAATACGAACAATCCCATGGTTGAAAAATCCTCAATTCATCCATGGTTTCTATGACACTCAAATATTAAGTGCAAAATATGAATACTATATCAAAGATGATATGCAAAAATCACTGGAGATCCTTCATGCTTTACAGGATAAAATTAATCAATATGACCTACCTAAACTTCAATATCAAATTCAAAAAGAAATTAAAAATTATGAAGATATCGCTACAAAATCATTAGCGATCAACCTAGATATGATGCAGAGATTGGAACTTTCTAAAATTATGGAATATATAGATCAATTACTTAAAATCAATAAGAATAAGTAAATCACACCCGTTTGAGATTTATACTTCAATTTTTACTTTCATATTTGAGGGAGATAGAGTTCTTTGATACTTTCCTGCATTCAATCGCGATTGAAATTTAGTTGTACGAGTCATTAGAATTGGTTTAGAATTATTCAACCCCAGATCGCGTAATCTAATTGCCATGGGATGGTCTGATTCACCAACACTCAATTTACAACTGCCAGATCCGCTTAATGTAACACCACCTCTGACATTTACCACGGTTCTTAATTCATCACCGTTGAGAATAGAATAGAGTACTAGATTTAAGGGGATCATTGGAATACCTCTGCCAATATTACCAGTCATGGATAGTATGGGTTGATTAGTGTGAGGATCAAGGACAGAACTACTAAATTTCCTGTTATCTAATGAAAAAGGAATATCAGTAACAAATTTAGGATACCCCCATAATTCTCTACCTGCACTCCAAGCTATTTCTGTTGTAACTGGTAAATCAAGGATATAATAACCGACCTTTCGATTCTCAGAATCGGCGATTAATCCATTGTAATAACAACTGAATGGTTTTTTATCAATATCACGAGTTACTGGAATCGCTAAACCTACTTCATTATACAAACCAACACCTGTTTTTCTATATTCATAAAATGACAATCCAACTAAATTCTTGCCAAATAACTTGAAAGCAGGATAATATGGAGTACCTTGAAGTTGAGTCTTAACATCTGATGAATTACATCTAAAAAATGCAATTACATTACTTACCTCATAGTATAGAATGGGAAGATCTACTTTTCCAGCTGAGCATTCTGTTGAGGTTTGCGTTACATTAAAAAATGGGTCTTCACTCGATGTATCCATGATTATCACTCTCGTCTCACCTATTATATTCTTTCGACACCTTTGCCAAAAATTCTTCTTGAAAATCTTCAATCATACTAAGCCGATTAATTTGATTTGTTCCCTCAAAAATTTGTGTCAATCGAGTATCTCTAAATACCTTTTCTACCCGGTTATCATGTAACACTGCGTGATTACTAAGTAATGACATCGCTTTTTCTACCACACCCAAGGCAATATCAGTACAATAAAATTTACTCATTGCAGAATTACCTTGCCTAGGCACCCATGTACGAGCATTATTCCAAATCAAAGATCGAATACTACTCGTTTCTGCAATCATTTGTGATATTTGAAGTTGAATTTCCTGATAATGAATTAATGGTATATCATTTAATTTGTACGAAGTAGCGAATTCTATGGCAATATCTGTTGCAGCTTGGGCGAATCCCACACCCATTGCTCCAACAGGGATCCTAGATAAATTCAATACTGCTCGATTAAGTGCCCATCCCTTCCTCAATCCACCAATTACATGATCATCAGGTACAAAAACATTTTCCAAGACCAATTCTGCAGCATCAGATACTCTCATACCCATCTTCAATTCAGTCCTAGCAACGCGATAACCTGCCATTGTATTTCGGATGAGAAAACAAGTCCATGATTCAATTCCTTCATCTTCCAAAGCCGCGAATAAGGTAACACTCTTTGCGATACCACCACCACTAATAAATATTTTAGTACCATTGAGTATCCACCCACCTTTTGATTTTCTAGCAATTACACCGGGTTTATACTGTGCAGCACCATGACCTTCTTCCACATCAGAACCCCCATTTGGCTCGGTAATTGCATATGCAAAAATATGTGGTTTACCTTTTTTATTCTCTTTATATGCAGGGATCATGAATTTACGGATTGCCTTAATATCACCGGATAATAAGATCGGAGCAACGCCTAGATGATGTGCATTTAGTAATAACATTAAACCTCCGCAACTTTTGGAGAATTCTTCTACTTTAAGAGAAAATCTCAGTGCACTTGAGAAACGATAAGCAAGTAGGGAGACACTACCCAGTGGTTTGGGTAATAAATCAGTTAAAAATCCGGATTTACCCGCAATCACCAATAGGTTTTGTAGATCTTCATTTAATTCACCAGGTTCTGGATGTGGTAAGACATCTAATTTCATTGAAATTGGTGATAAATATGTCTCTGCGAATTTCCTACTCTTTCGTCGGAGTTTTTCTAGAGGCTTTGGTAATGATTTAGTTTCATATTCCCACATATCCATCGAGTTGTATTTTATCATCCAACGAGTAAGCCTTGAGATTGAGTTAAATGCGACCTTAGGGGATAATACATGAGATGAAGAGATAAATCCAGTAATTACAGGGGTTGATGATGGACTAAACGGTGTTGCATCTTGACCCAATTCTGATAACAAGAGTTGCAATTCCATTGGAGTACCATACATTAATTTTAATTGATGACAGTCTCGAACGATTTTTTCCAAACCAGTATCCTGCATATATCCCATACCTCCAAAAACCTGTAGACAAGAATTCGTTGCATCATGAATATGAGATTGAAGTTGAATTCTTGTAGAAATTACTCTTCTCAGAGAATCATGACTTAAGCCTTGAAGGGCTATCGATTGAAGAGAGGTTAATGCCTGTTGATAAGTAGCTTCGGCCGATGATAAGAGGATTTTAATCGCAGAATGATGATGTAAGAGATTTCCTCCTTGAGACCTTATAGATGCATAATTTCTTGCCATTTTCAATGCCCGATAGAGAGCTCCAGCGGCAAGAGCAATCATGACCATTTGTTGTATTTGAAAAAGAAGAGTGTAATTATTGGGTGTGGAATTTGACTCATACTTCTGGTCTGAAACTTGGATAAGTCGAATTTTATAAGTGTTTAATTCATCAAATCCAAGTGAATGTGATTGTTTTTCCACTTCCAACTCATTTCTTTCGTATTTAATCCAGTTTACCCCATTGATGGTAATTTCAGGCAGTAATATCGAAGACCATGTATCTAATTCATGAAATATACAATAGGTATCTGGATTAGGTTGGAAATATGAATTCAATTCCTGAATATCAATAGTAGTCAAATTATTACTTAACAAATGTGCTAATGAAAATCTAGCCAAACCATAATGTCCCTGAAGTAATAGAAAAGTTCGCTCTGTAAAAGATTCATTTAATAATTGCTGCATATAATAAGAAATCGCAGTTTGGTGTAATGCCAATGCAAATGCAGTGTTTGTTTTAGATATTTCAATTAACATTTGGATGCTGTACCAGCAGTTTAATCCATCCCCAGGATGAGTCCACATACTAGTTTTATCTTTGGCCAATGTATCAACAAAGCCCAATTCATGGGTCTTTACAATTAATTGTTCAAAATCTGATGATGACATTGGTAGTTCATGTCTAGAAACCATAGGTAATAGGTTGACTTCAATAAACGGGATTACTATATCATTTATTATAGTTGTTAAATCATCCTGAGTAACTACATCCAACATAGATCAACTCTAGATCATAAATTTATTAAAATTCAGCAAATAGAAGTTATACTTTGCTATAATTTTATGGTTATTTATACAAATATAGATAAATAATCAAGAAATTAAAATCGATATTTACTCTAAAGTAGTATTAAAATGACTGAGAAATGCAAGATCCATTAATTATATAGATATCAGGTGATATCATAATAAAATATCAAGTTCTCCAATTTAAATTCAAATAATGAAAGTTTTAGTGCTCCAATAAAAAATATAAATTAATGGTTATATATTGTAAATTATAAAATAATAAATAATCGATAATACAATTGATAGTGTAATTTCTTATATTTATGTTTGATCTATATTGAAATTGAATGAATACATTAGATTCAAATCATCAGTATTTTAGTAAATTATCTTATTTCATTTTTATTGGATATTTGGCATTATCATTTGTTACATATTTTCTTATTGTTTATTTTGATTGGGCAAATGATCTATTTGATCAAACCGAATTAATCATAAAAATTAATGCTGTTTGGTTTAGTCTTGGTATTGTTAGTTATGGCATATTTGCTTTAAGAAGAAATCTAAAAAGAGCAAAATTATCCGACCTTGAATTGAAATTAGATACTCAATTCCTGATAGTTGTTGCATTCTTATTTTTTGGTATAAAACAAATAATCGACCTATTACTACTCATGTTTAAAAATCTCGAAGAACAGGAGGTTTTTGCACTTAACAATACAGGAAAAGTACTTGAATTTGGTGGATTTATGGCAGGATTATTATCAATTTATCTAGGAAGGAGAAAAAACTCGTGAGCTTTTTTGCCATTCTATCCCAATTTGGGACACCGAAAATTCTTGTAGAAGTAGGTAATAATATATCAAAAGATCCAATGTTATTATCCGCATTATTTGAGGCAATGAATAGCTTTTCAAGAGAAGTAGCTGATTCACCCCTTCAAATCATGCAAACCAAGGGATTCAAAGTACAGTTTAAGCAAATGGAGGATAATTATTTTTTAATTGTAGGTAGTGATATTACAGTATCAGGACTTCAAAATATGATGAACCAGATATATAGAATCATTACTGATGGATTGAATTATGGAGCAGATACCACACTTATAGAGGAAACAATCCGGAACCTTTTGATCGACTATGATAAGAATATGACAAAGGAAAAGGATAAGGAGATTAACATAGACCCTCGTACCATCCACGCATTTTCAAATATTAACAATGACTATATTCAAATTATCTACTGGGGAATACTCACCAATACCCACTTCAAATACCCAAAGACAGATTCTCATGAAGTAAATGAATATATAACAATTATTGGTGATTTTTTAAACCTTATTTTTTGTTCACCCCTGGACCAATCATGTACTCATTTCATAACCTTAAACTCCTCTAAAGAGAAATTTGAAACGAATTATACCCAGGTTAAGGATCTGATAAGAAAAACAGATATCCTAGATAATTTAATAAAACTAACTAAAAAACAAAAATTAAATGAGTTAAAGATAAGTATTCAATCATTAGTAGATACAATCTCCGCGTTTACCAATGTTGTAAGTGCTTATAATGGGAATGAAATAGAGAGGCAAAAGATAGACCAACTTAGGTATCTTAATGGAATTGAATTGGAACATTATATGATGATCAGACTAAAAAGAATTTCCCCTCACATTTATGAACAACTAAAACAAAACACAACCAATCTAGAATGGGTAAATCAATGGTGAACCATAATCAAGAATCTATCTTCATTGGAAAGGATAATCTGTAAACAGGAATAGTTAATAATCTTTTGGAATGTTGTAAGTTCATATAAATTCGATCATAGATGATTAATTAATAAATAAAAGAGGATCACCACCTCGCTGACCACCACCAGGAGGATCGAATAAAAGGTATGTTACTCCTCTTTGAGTACCATCAACTTTGGTAAAGAATTCAATGTATAAATCATACCAACCGGGTTCTATTGCATGATTTAGCATGATGATTTCTACCTTACAATATTGTTTGTCAAAAAATTCTTGTATTTTATGATTAAAATCAAAACCTGAAGGTAGGATTAAATCAATTGTTAATCGGATATCATATCCTTGATCAGATTGATATTTAAAACTGAATTCAACATCAGCGACAACATCATCTTCTTCTCCATCCAAATCCCAGTCAGTGTAATATGCATTGAGAATAGTAACACCTTCTGGATTTCTTCCTTGATCGTCATTATTATCGTTTTTCTGATTATTGGGGGCAGAGATACCACCAATAATTGGAAAGAATAATAATAGAAATAGTAGTGTAAAATTTATTAACATCCGTATATAACGCAAATTCATTAGTATATAATATTATGTAGAATAGTATATAAAATTTGTGTAGAGCAAAAATAAAATTTCAAAACAAAAGTAATTTTTTGGGATTTTTTCAATTAAATAATGAATTTACTTGTTGTTATTCCCAATTTAAATAACCACATAATAAAGATATTGTCCAAGTATAAACATACAATTAATTATTAATCAAATTTTTTGTATAGTTCCCAATACTTCCAATCATTTCTAATTATTAGTAACACTATTTAATTATTTAATAGAAATTAAATTAATCAGCACATAATGTAATGACTTTAATCAACCCAATACATTAGTTTTTCCATATTTGAAATATTTCTTAAAATTATTAGTATATTTTTTGTATTATTCCCACAATATTTATTAATATCTAATGCCATAATAGATAAGTGTTACAATGCTAGAATTATCAGCACCACCAAGAAAAGGAGGAAACCTGCATTTGTTCAGTGAATTTAGTTGTATTAATAGAGATGAGCTAAAAGAAAACATGAAACAAACATTAAACACTATTTCAAAGATTCTACCCATTAAAAATGCTGCAATAAACCTTTACAAGAATGTAATTTCACAGGAAATCCACACATACCTAACCAGTAATCCAAGATTATCAGATGAGGAAAGAAAGGAAACTTTAAATCAATTTTTTAATGAATTAATGAAAAAACAAAGCACCATAGCAATTTCAAATACAGATCTGGATGGCAATACAAACTATCAATACCTACCTATTGTAACCAATGACAAAAATTACGGTTTTATTGTTTATCAGATCATACAAGGGAATAAAATAAACCCCAAGGACGAATTACTAATTTCTCGCTATATATCTAAAAAATTAGAATTTTGCTTTAAACAAAAATAAGACTTATCACATAACCGGGAAATCTATAAATTTTTCACCACAATTCTTAAATAATTTCCCCACAAATACACATGTTTATATAAAATAATGCATAACTATATAGATGCAGAAGATAATGGAGGAACGGATCATTGGAATTTAAAGATATACAACAAAAAATAATTGTATCACTACTAGAAAATCCACTCAAATCACTTAAAGAGTTATCTGAAAATGTTAGTCTATCAGTCCCAACTCTCAAAAAACGATTGCAGGAAATGTATGATGATAAAATTATTATTGCTATTAATGCTCACCCCAAAGTAGAGGAATTAGGTTTAAAACGCGTTCATGTCATCTCAACTATCAAAAATAAAAATTATTTGAAAATCTTTGAAAAAGCATGTGACTTACACCCTTATACTCGATATAGATCTACTGCAATAGGTACCACATTTAACTGCTACAGTCAATTTGAAATTCCAGACAATGAAACTGCACTAGACTTATTGGAACTTTACTTCCAAAAACTCTACCAACTAAATATTATCTTGGATTATAAAATCTACAAAGGAGATGGATTCACATATCACATCTATCCAAATCTATCAAAATATAATCCTGATGATGGTTGGATGTTCGATTGGGATTCTTGGAATACTACATTAATAAATGCAAGAGACACGTTAAGTGTTAAAGTTCAAACAGCAATGGCTGAAAAAAATAAAAAAAAATTGATCCAACCGAGTTCACCCCATTAAGATTTGATATCCTAAGATATTGTTCTATTGATGGCACTATAAAACAATCAGTACTAACTAAAAAAACAGATTTACAACTAAGTAAATCTGAAGCAAATAGACAATATAACTATGTAAAGGACAATATGGTTGATTCATTTGAGCTGTATTATAATAGAAATTATTTTGATTTGAATGATACTAATATTTTCTTTATTACAAACGTAAACAAACAAAAACAAGCAAAACTCATGAATACATTACTAGATAATCCCCCACCCTTCAGATTTTCAATTGATCTACTAGAAAATAATTCTATATTTTTATATGGAAATCTCAATTATAAAGATCTCTACAGATTTGTTGATTCATTATGGAGTGAATTTGATGAAATCGAAATGTATCGACTAAATTCCTCTATTGATAGCTCAATTCGATATTATTTCTGGCCAGATAATTTCGATTTTGAAAAGAAAACATGGAAAATCGACTATGACTACATGTTAACAAATCCTATAAATGAAATTAAAAATGATCTAAATGTGAAACCATAAGGATAATGCCAAAATAAGGAAAATTATATCTTTCCTCTGCCACTTTCTTCAAATGACCTATACTCATTAATCAATTTATCAATTGCATCTTCAACTCCAGACTTTTTGATATATACCTGTTCTAACTCCAAAAACTCACCAATTGTAGGATGTTCTTGAAGTAATAATTTTATCAAACCAACTGCATTTTCCTCACTACAGTGGGTCAATTGTGCAATTCGAGAGATATTCACAGGAATTCCTTCTTGTGTCTGTTGTATCAAATCAAGTAATTTATCCCAGGGTTCAAAAAATACCTTCTGATTATTTAACTCCAATTCGATTGTTTCTATTTGGTTAACAATCTGATCTTGAGTATCTACTAAATCATTTTTCAACTTGTTAAGTTCTTCCAATGTAACCTTTGGATTGAATATATCAGAATATTTGAATAAATTAGAGAATCCTTTTATTGAATTTATCACGCCATTTAGCTGATTCTCCTTATTTTTATAATTAAGCTGTAGACCTTCAAATGTATTTATAGCCTGATGGAGAGCTTTAGATGTTGAGATCAACCCCACGTTGGCAAATTCTTGTTTCTTTAAATCGCTTAAAATTGAAATCGTATCTTTTTGCAATTCATACCAATTTCCAAGCAAGCTATCAATATGATAGAATTCATGAAGTAGTTGAAATTTCACGATATCTGAACGACCAACCGATATTACCTTTGATTTAGTTGTTGTTTTCAAATCCATTTTACTCAAATACAATTTACTCAATAGAGCAACAATAAAGACGCTCAAAAGAATTAAATGAAACCAAACTCGGACCCAGTGAGTAAGACTTTCCTTATAATATGTTAAAAATCTACGCTCATCAAACACACGATACAAGTGAATTTGGGATATCTTATAATCATTACTACCAAATCCAATACCAACCATTGGAAGTACACCTAAAATCATTATCAACAACTTAGGTATAAAATACCAAAATGTATTAAAATTAATATAATTATATTTGAACATCAAAAAAAGACTGTAACTTAAGTGGATATAGACATAAATGTAGATTGAGATAGCAATTAACCTAAATA
>JAOUKW010000353.1 GCA_029882335.1 Candidatus Heimdallarchaeota archaeon
ATTTATTTTTCATTCAGATTTGTTTTTGTTTCTTTTATGATTTATCTGAGGCTAAAAATCCTTCAATATTCCTTAAGAGTTGAGCAAATGCTGCCTCAACATTATCTCCAGATAATGCAGAAGTTTCAACATATGGTATTTCAAATTGACCACTCCATTGGGATAAATTATCTGCATATTCCTGTCCTGATTCTCTAGAAATTGCACCTTCAGTACTCTCTCTTAAATCACTTTTATTACCTATTAGAACCATGGGGACTTTTTTATTTTTATTATTATCCATTAATTCCGTTATCCAATTTGGTATGCTTTCAAAAGTAGCGGTTCGGGTTATATCGAAAACTAATAAAGCACCTGTTGCACCTTGATAATAAACTTCACGCACACTTTGAAATCGAAGTTGTCCTGCTAAATCCCAAATTTGAGCAACAATTTCTTCTCCGTCTAAATTTACTCGCTTAACTGCAAAATCAGCACCAATTGTCATGGAATAGGATTGTTTAAATCCTTCCCCTAGATATCGATGTCTTAATGCGGTTTTACCTACAGCGCCATCACCTAAAAGTACTATTTTGAAGATTTTTCTACGTTCTGCCAATCCTTTTTCCTCCAATAATCAGTGGTATTTTTTAATGAATCACCACTAGGTCTATATTGTATTAATAGTATCTTCTTATTTAAGTCTAGTTAATACTTTATACCACCTTTTAAGATTTATACCTTAAAAAGAATCTCGTAAGATTAACAGGTATTTTTCTAAAGAAATTTCAATTATGATTCTTTCAATCATTTTATTAAATTTTTCATGTCAATGATTTTTTATGGATATTTTCAATTTTATTTACTCCTAATCGACCCGCCGTCTCTATTAATTAGTAATTTTTCACCTTATCTAGGTAAAAGGATGAGAAAATATTGAGTATCTTTCACTCGAATTATTTAATATTTCAATATGGATTTTTATTGTAATTGTAAAATATTCAAAGAAAACAAATTATAGCGATATTACTTGATAAATTTTAAAAACTTTCAAAGTTCTGTGAATACTCAATTAACGTATCTTAGTGATATTCTTAATAAATATGTTCCAATTGGAGATTATTTTAGAATACTCTCCACCACATAGTATAGATGAAATTTGAAATGTTGGTGATGAACTATCAACTTTGTCTTATTCATTAACTTTTATCAAAAATTTGCAATTTTTGCTACCCATACCCTGACACTCAATTTCTTTAACAGTTGGATCTTTACCTATGAGAATATGTAGCCTACCTGCGAAAAAACCAGCCTGAAAATCGCAAAATGTTTTGTTCATATTAGCAACACCCATACCAGAGATGCTGGAATTTTCTTCAACTTCCAACATATAATTATCATTATTTCGATGTAATCGAACTAAACCATGGTTCCGGCCAAGATGATAGGTAGGATGAGATAAATACTCATATAGCAATTCTACACCTTCGGATAGATTGAGAGGGACATCTACTCCCTTCTCTTTTACTAATTTATACAGCAAAGGTTTTCCAGGTCCAAAAACACCAAGCTCTCTACCTCCAGAGTATAAAATACTGCTAGAAAATTTATCTAATAGTTTAAGAGATATAATTATAGGTTGAAATACAGAGATATGCATAAAATCACCGATATTAGATCTCAAAATTTTTCTCATAAGTAAACTATCACTAATAATTTCTGTAGTTTCATGAATTACCTCATAGAAATTTTGTCTTCTAGCCGCTCTTTCATCTTTATTCTCCAGTGGAGGTAATAATCGTTCTATTGCATCTTCTCCAATTCCAATTTCAAAAGTGCAATAATCAGAATTATTTGCCAAACAAGTTAGTTCTCTGCAACCAGCTTTTACTCCCATAACAGCTTCAGTAACGCCTGCTAATTGACCAGCAATGAAATCACACATGTTTTCACCAACATTTATCCTTAAGGAAGCAGAGGCTAATTCCTCAATTAATATAGTGATTTTAGTTGGAGTGAGCTCTGTAATTACCGCAGATTTAGCCAGCAAAGTAGGTAAAATTTCTCTATCCGAGAAAAATAATTGCAATGAATATGCAAGATGTTTAAATTTCAAATTTGGTTTTGCGGTTTTACCTATTTTTGGATGAAGTAAGGTTAATGAATGATGTATCACTCCATACAATCCTAGTTGATAACCCGCCTTATATAATAAATGAGGAATTAATGGATCTAAACTGTACAAACTGAGAAGATTTAACTGAAAGTCTCCAATATGAGTGTAATCTCCAACAGAAGGACGAATTACACGTGTACCATTTAAGGAGTCCATTATATTCATAGTAAATGAGAGTAAGGATTTTTTTGTTTGAGATACGGCTTCTTCTGATGAGACAGCTTGATTTAAAAGGGTAGACCACAAGATTTCTCGAACTGAATCATCATCCATCCCTCCTTCCAAAACTATTTCATCATTTATTACTAAAGTAGGTAAAGCCATTACATTATATTGTTTTTTTGCCTCTGGATCATCATCAACATCTATTGTTGAAACATGTACCATTTCTTGCATACCTGAACCCACAACTTCTCTCACAATCATTTCAATTGGTGGACAATATACACAATCTTCAGATGAGAACATTATTAATCGAATTGGAGTTACTTCAACAGACAATTATCGCACCAACTTATACTTTATCTAAATAACAAATTCATAGTTAATAATAGGTTTCCTTACTCAACAAAATAATAATTCTTTCTTTCGTTAATTTTAATCAAACTGTTTGCATTAAACATTTAAATTAAATTCTTAAACAAATTAAACTAGAATGATATCTATATATTTAATTGGGATTGAATTGTAATTCAGAATATGGAATTAATACCGCATCCAAAATCCAAATTTCTACGAGTTAAGTGCAATTCCTGTGGAAATGAAATGATTATTTTTAACCATGCAAAAACTAT
This sequence comes from Candidatus Heimdallarchaeota archaeon, assembly GCA_029882335.1. Classification (GTDB taxonomy): domain Archaea; phylum Asgardarchaeota; class Heimdallarchaeia; order Heimdallarchaeales; family Kariarchaeaceae; genus JAOUKW01. The sequence continues at coordinate 2,950 of JAOUKW010000353.1, forward strand.
TGTTACATGTCAAAATGAGAAATGCGATGAGATCCTTGCGAGACCGCTTGGTGGAAAAGCTGAAATTAACGCTGCGGTAATTGAGGAATTAACATAAATTATCTATCAATACGAATTAAATCTATTTTCGATCTTTTAAAAAATGAATTACTATTAATTTTTGGCATTAATACAATATCACCTACATCAAATGGTCCATAATTTCGCAAATCGATACCAACGGATTCAATCTCTGATTGAATAAACTCAACATATTCAAAAGCACCTTCATCAATCTCTTGAAAGTCTTCATATTCAACAAGATCTACACCTAAGATATCATTTCTAAATTCACTAACTAATTTTATTATGCTATCCTTAATTTTTTGTTCATTGACTGTTGTTTTGATTAATTGATTTTTCTGATGTACTGCAATATTTGATTGTTTAATGAGTCTTAGATTAATTAAGTCATTAACAATGAAGTTAACCCTTTTCCATCTATGTGAGAATAAACTTTTGATAATTACATCAGTTTCTGTTTGAGATTGAATTTCAAGATGATGTAAATACGCTTTACATTTCTCGAAAAAATCCTCATCAATTTCAATTAATTCTTGATTTGATTTTTCTCTCTTCCAGATATTTAATAAAATTTCATTGACACTCATTCTGAATCTGCATCTCTAGGAGCTACAACAATTGCGATGTAGCCATTTTGACCCTCAATATTATCAAATATTACCCGTAATGGAAAATTTTGACCCATCCCTAGACTTAAAGCTTCTCCAGCTTTACCAAGTTTAGCAATTTGTTTTAGAAATCTTTGACTATATGTAGAAACATGAGGTTCTTCATTTACTTTTGTTGATTCTACTTGTTCATTTTCAATAAATGAAATGTTTGCTTCTGCAGTTCTTGTTGTCGAGATTGATTGGAATAATAGTCCTTTTGTAGAAATAGTTAATTTAACATGTTCGTCTCCCAGTTCTGTTGCTTTTGCTGCTTCTGAAAGAAGTTCTGCATCCATTCTACAACTACTTGGAAAATCGCGTTTTGCGATTTCAAAAAACTTAAACTCGGGAATGTCAAGTAATCTTAGTGATATTCGTTTTGTCATTCCTTTTGACGATAAACTCAGATTAAATGTACTTTTATTATCTTCAACATTAATATTTAGCTCATCACTGGCTCTTGCGGTTTTAATAAAATCTGTAAAATCTTTTTGATCGATAAAGAATGTATTTTTACCCTTTACTTCATATTTTGCAAAGTTTTCTCGGTGAATAAATACATCAACAGCGGTAATATTACCAACATCATGTGCTTGAGCCCTAAATCCTTCGTCAGAAATTTCTATTGCTAATTCAACAGAGAGGGAAG
>JAOUKW010000354.1 GCA_029882335.1 Candidatus Heimdallarchaeota archaeon
CGGTCTTGATTTGATCTTAGTGAATCTTTTGTTTTAACAATCATAAACCATTTTAATTTGTTATATTCTATTTCATTTCTGCTTATTACAAACATATTTTGTAATTTATGAGATGAAATACATAAAAGTATTTAAATTAATTTTTTATTTCTTCTAATTGTAAATGAGTACCTTAGATAATCAACCCAAGAGAGGTGATGATTTTTATTTTAGCGTAAAATCATTCAGAAAATTTAGTTTTGGTTTTCTATTTTTAATTGCAATTTCTTTTATATTTAGTTTGTTTGGATATATGTTTATATTATCCATATTGTCATTATTATTTATTTTAAAACCTAAATTATATGAAAAACGTATAATCCCTAAATTAATTCGGTTTATAGTAAAGATTGCATCCACAAGAATTGGGAATGTTTTATCATATTTTCCTGGTATTAACTTTAGAGGTAGATGTTATATGGAGTTAAATTCAGAGCATCGTTCTTTATCTTCATTTAAAGATATAATAAAGTTCATTTTAGGTAAATATGTTGATTTAATTATAATTCCAATTGGATTCTCAATATTCTTTGTTAGAATTTCATTTATATTAAATAACATAGAAGTGAGTGAATTGACAAACGTTGAGGGTCCTATTGATATTATTACGAATGGGTATTTGTTTTTAGCATTCTTTTTCCTTCCAATTTTCTACTATTTTTATTTTCCAATTGTTTGGATTTTAGAGGATGCTGAGTTAAAAATTGCAAAATGGGATAAAAGTAGTAAAGGTTCTTCAATAGAGATCCATGAAATATTTTACATATCAAATTCCTTCAGAAATCTAATGCTTATCTTTTTTGGATTTCCTGCGATATTTTGGGCTATTGAAAACGCACCCTCTTCATCCAATCCCGTGTTTTTAGATGTATTAACTATAATATTGATTATTTTTATCTTTATAGGAGGAGTAGGTATATTTCAAGGAGTAATGTATTACAGATCCCAATCACATACTAATTTAGTTAATAGTTTGAGAACTGATATATTTAATAAATATCAGAAAGAGTATATAGAAGGTGATCGATTGAATTATGATAATTTTGTATCAATATTGGATATTAGATTGACTCCTGTAAATCCACAGGACTAATGTTTTTTCGTATAGTGCCAGTTATATGACAATTGTCGATTATATTAAAATCCTTAATTACTAATTCTCTTTTTATAATACTTTAAAATTCATTTTGGTATATTGAAATGATATAATTAAGCATTTTTATTTTTCATTTAAATTGGATTTAATATACTTCTTATACTAATCAAAAAAGTATACAAGTGAAATAAACTTATTATTTACCTATTTTGTAAGAACATTGGTAGAATAAATTGATTGATCATATAAATACTGATTATTTAGAAATAACCATAATCAAAGAATTATATGATATCTTGGAATTTACCAACAGTACGCTCCCTACTTTAACAAGTGAAGAAAGAAAAGATATAATGGAAATGAAAGTAAATAGATTAAAAGTGGTCTACAATTCTTTCTTCAGTAATCCTGGTATTGACCTTGAAAATCAAAAGAAAGTCTTTGTTGAGGCAGTTGATTTTCTAACATTCATTGTAAATAACTTACAACATTTTCCAGAACTTCAAAATTCAATAATGAATTTAATTTCATTAAGTAATTTAATCCGTTCTGCTTTAATTTCCTTTCATAATAGTTCTAATTCGATTGTAGAACTAACAAGTGCAGATATTTTATCAAGTATCTTAATAGATCAGGCTAATGAATTAAAAATATTGCCTGAATTTCCACCATATAACCAATTGAAAGAATTTAGTTCTCTTTTTTCTTCTTTTTTTAATATGGTTTATTCAACTACATCTATTTATAGAAATTTATTAATGTTTATTCCCATTATTCATAAATCTGATTTGATTTCTTGGTTAAATTCTTCTTTTAATTATTTCAAATTATTTATTGATTTGTTTGAAATTTATGATGTTGATGCTATTTTAAAGACTAAAAAAGTTGAGAATCTGAATGTATTTTTTAATAGTACGTATACTATCATAAATTCATTTTCCAACTTATCTGATTTATTTTTAACATCACATCGTCTTTTAAATGGCAAATGGGAAAATATTGAAGCCAAAAATTTACTAGAAACATATGATTTAAGTGGTATTCATCAATTTTTACTTATCTTACTTGAAAAGTTGAAGGTTAAGAACGATCAATTATTTGAATCGCTTCTAAAGTACTATCCTGAAGTTACAGAAAAACCAGCTTCTTCTGTTTTTTATGCAGATTATGCTATTAGTTCTGATTTCACAAATTTTACAATTGCAATTCTTAAATACTTCAATGTAAAGGAAAATACCAATGAAAATGATTCAATGCAATTAATTGATAATATCATAAACATAGGATGTAATACAATTGAACGTATTTTAGAAATAGTCGGTGGTAAAAATGAAATTTGGGATCATTATCAACTTTCAAATGTTACTAGTTTTCTTACTGATATTATTCAATTTGCAACTATTAAATCAACGATTATAAATGATCCAGCTCCATTTGAGCAAATTATATCTTCATACGAGGATTTAATCAATTATAGTAGGGGTCATAATAAAAACTATGAGTTGAAAGAAATATTATGCAAGCTAACATTATATTCTCACGATCAAATTGATCTAGATACCATATTACTCAATTTGAATCAAATACATGATGATTTTAGAACTTCACCTCGTGATTATGTTGCTTTGTTAATATTAAAACAATTAATACAACAATCATTGGGATTAAATCCATCCAGAATTGACTTAAGTGAGATAAAATACCATTATAATGATGATTTATCTTATAACAAAGAACTTGAATCTTATTTTAGATACTTGGAAGATGGTACAGAAGTTCCGTCCGAGCTTGTATATAGACAAGAATTATTTGAACTTGACTTAAACTCATTAATTAAGCCAATTTTTAAATTGAAAGATGGTCGTATCTTAAAGTATTTACCATTTAACTTGATGAAAGACATTGTAGTATTATAATAAATTCTAATTCTTTCAATGTAATTTAGGATCATTTATTGGTATTTCAATCATAATACATTTCGACTATCTTCTGATCCAGCATATAATTTTTAGTTATAATTATTTGTTTATATCTTGGCTCATCTATGAATATTTTAATTTCATCAAAACCATCTTTTTCAAATGAAACAATTAAACTTTCAATGCTTGTAAGTGCATTTATTATGTTTTCTGCAGAATCCCAGTATGGGGGTTCTCCTTCATTTGTTTTCAATTTACTTTTTCTATCCAATATCCAACTGCTCCGTTTTGGAAGGTTATCAAAATTTTTTTCATAATCAGTAAATGAGGGTAAACTCATTATTTTAAATGGAAGTTCAAGTATTTCATGAGACATTAAATTATTATCTGAATATGCTACGTTGAATACTGATTTATATTTATTAATTGATAATGAGAAATTCTCTCCAATTACAACAATTGTTCTGAAATTTTTACCTAATTTTTGAGAGCTGATAAGTTTAGTAAATGTTTTTTGAATCTGTTTGTAAGCATCAAATTGCCTTACTTGATTTTCTGAGCTTACATTGAAGGATTCAAAGAAATGAATTTTCTCTGCTTTATAGTCATATAGGAGTAAATAACTCAGATCTACCTGTTCTTCAAAAATCTCCTTTGCTGCAACTACTTGATATTCTACAGATAATAGATTTTTTGCAGTATCAGTAATCGTTTTGGTTAGCCTATTTGCCTTTTTTGGGTCTAGCATATCTCCATGAAGCAGTTTTTTAACCTCGAGTTTTTTCATTTGAGTTTTGATCTCATGTATTATCTCTCTTGCTACGCTTTGTTGGATGTTATTTTCAAATATACATATAATTATTAAATCTGTATTTTCAATGATATCATAAATGAATATTTCATCCTTTGACGCCAGAAAATCGATAGCACTGGATCTGGTACTTTCTGAAAATTGTCGAATTGCTGAAAATAGACCTGAAGATAGAATTGCATGGTCTGTGGTTAAATTCTTATCTTTCGCATAATGAAAGACATTTACTCCCTCTTTTAATAAATATACTTCAGTAAGTATGATAATCGACCCAGTTCTCAAATTAATATTATTGCTCGATCATTTAAATATCCTTATTTTCAGAATTCTAAAGAATCACAGATTAATGTTATTTAATTAAAAATATTCAATCAGTCTAATTTTAATTTATAATTGAGTTCAATAGTGTTTTCGTTTTTTTATATTACCAGCTATC
>JAOUKW010000355.1 GCA_029882335.1 Candidatus Heimdallarchaeota archaeon
TTCTTTTGGAAATGGATCTGTCATTGGATCAAGATTTATCTTTAAACCTTGACTTGCAGGATGAATACTTTCCTCATCTGTTTCTAAGGTAATTTTTAATTCCCGATCATCTTTATTCGTTTTATTCAAAAGAAAAACAACAATACCTGTTGATTCAGATACAGAACCTTGATTTGTCTTTGATGAAACTGTGAAATACAAATCATCTGATATAAATTTTTCATAATTATCAGTTAAATTAATCATTAAACGATCAACTAATCTGAATGGTTCAGGTGCTCTATCTTCTATTTTTTGTAATATACTGGTAATTTCTCTAAATTCAAGTCCAATTCCTTTACCCTTAAGAAAATCTGATAAATTATCACCAAATAACTCTTTTAATTCTTTTTCTATGATTTCCTTGGTAAAAGCTTCTTTATTTGAATAGCTTAAATAACCTAATAATAAAATCTTTTCTCTAGCACGTTCCATCCTAGTAGCAGAAGTCTCATCATTTTCAAATTCAGGTTTCAAGTAATTCAATATCCCCGCACTCCACTCATCATATTTTAAGAAAGTAGCAGGATCCATATAAGTTAAAAACACATCTGATAAAAGATTATCTAAGACCAGTGGATAAGAATCAGGTTCATAATATCCAATCAATCCACCTGGTGTAAAACTAGGATCTTCAGGATATTCCACAAGGAACATAACAGATATTGCAACAAATGCCATTGCTAAAGCGAGTGGATTAAGAAGAAAATTCGATTCACCTAGTCCTAAGTAATCACCGTGATATGCCAAATATATTACAAATGATAATATTGACGCAAATGTGACAAAAATAGATTGACTAAATGATTTCATAATTGATGAAGTAAGTTCCTCAAAACCAATTACTCCTTTTACTGGTTTCCCTAATTTTTTCAATTTCCTTACTTCTGCTTTAAACGAGGAAATTAAAAAAAAGCCATTTATTGTAAAAATGGTGGAAAAGAGTATAAACAAACTCCAAAAAAATATTATTATATTATTATTATCAATGGTAAATAATAATACTGCAATAATTAGTGCTATTGTGGTCATAATCCATTTATTTAGGATTCTAGCCAAATTATTAATGAGTCCAAATATATTAAAGACACCCATATTTATTAAAGTATAACCCCTAACATTTAAACATTTCATCTTAATAATTTATAATGTAATCTAACCTTTGAGATTATTGTCTAATAACCAACTATAAATGTAATGTTATAGTTTTTGTAATGGTAAAATAATAAAAAATACAGTTCCAAAATTTTTCCTAGAAATAAACGTGATAAAACCTTTGAATGTAGTAATGATATTATGTACTATTGAAAGACCCAATCCAGTACCTTTTGATTTTGTAGTAAAAAATGATTCAAATATTTTTCCTTTTAATTCCTCATTAATTCCTTCTCCACTATCAATAATTTTTATCATAATGTATTCATTTACAGGTAGTTCTATAGATTCAAAGACATTTAAATCTTCAATAGTTGCCTTTTTCACAATAATTTCTAATTTCCCACCATTCGGCATGGCATCTACAGAATTATTAATCAAGTTTAATAATACCTGATTATAAAGGCCAGAATTAAGAAAAACAGGATAATATTCATTCGAATCAATATATGTAAATGAAATTGATTTAGGAATTATCGATCTAACTAATTTCATGGTATTATTGGTAATATCTCCCAAATTTACTAGATTTTGTTCAGTGTCTTTATTCTTACTAAGATCTAATAATCTATTAGCCATCATACTGTATGTAGACACAACCTCCCGTAAATCTTCAACACACTTTCTTACATAATCAACGTCGTTTAAATTTAATGTAATTAAATCTAACTGCCCCGAGACAATAGTTAAAAGATTATTAATCTCATGAGATATCTCACCTGCAAATCTCCCCATAACCTCGAGTTTTTGCGTCTGAAAGAGTTGTTTAGTTAATTCAATTTTTTCTTCTTCAAATAAAATATGATCCGTGTTATCTTGAATTATTAAATATATCACTTTTTGATTGTTTCTCATCAGGCTAATTAATTTAATAGAAACATAAAGATGTTCACCATCTTTATCTTGGAATATGGTGTCAACTTCAAGAAGATCTTGATCATTCAGAAAACGATGAAATAAGTCATCTAATTTGTCATTATCTTTTATCCAATAATTTCTTATGTTGTTGTTAAGAATTTCAACTTCATCAAATCCGAGTAAAGATAATATTTTTTGATTATAATCAATAGTAGTACCCTGTTCGTTTAAAACAATTATTCCATCATTTGAAACATCAAATAACCTTTGATATCTAATTTGATCGGTATATAATTTTGTATTCGATTTAGTAATTTCTAAGTTTTTGAGAGAAATAATCCGATACTGAAGTATTATTATTACAATAATCAAAATAATTAGCAGAGATAATATAACACTTATCACAAAGACAGTATCATGTCGATTATTAGACTCATTCTCTAAAATAAATACCAAATCATCTTGTAGTCCAATTATAAATTCACCCTGATTATGAATAAATGAAATATCATCGGTACGTAGTGAATAATTACTGTACTTTATCTCAAGCAATCTAGTTTTCAAAATATTCCACTCAAGATCAATTTCTTCCCATTTTTGTATTGAGGTTTCAGAACGCAATGGAGCTATATTTCGCTTTTTGTTACCATGATGAAGATCATCATGATTACTTTGAAAAATTACCAAATCTCCCTCTAGATCATTAATATACGTTTGATCATGAGTGAGATTAATTTGTAATACATGCAACTCAATGTCTCGAATCATCATTCTCTGAATTCCAGCTACATTAAGTTGAGTAGCATCATTTCTTTGTTGATCTGAAATAACTCCTATGGCAATGGTATTAACAACAATTAAAATAATTAACAATGGAGGTATAGTTTTAGATAAAATATTTCCCTTCTCACTCAAAATAATTTCAACCAACGATGCATTTTATATTATTAATTTTGACTTTGAAAGTATATATCTGTTTGTGGCGATTCATGTAAAATATTTTAATTTGATATGAAATGCTAAACTATTGATGAAATATCAGTTTTTGAAAAGTGAAAAAATAGATAATGTGCGGAAACATTCCTGTTTATAATTAAATAAAATTAAATTAAATATTTGGATTTTACTAATATCCCTTTACTTGTATATTTTAAATTAATAATTAGAATTGGAAGTTACAAAATCAATAAAATATACATTAACAAAACATTTAAAATAAATATTCAATTTATTTGAAATAGTTTTATTAATATAATTGAATCTATTAACCACAATGAAACATGTTTAACTTTTATTTTTCATTGTAATATCACAAATACCACAATTATCGATTAGTATGCCTGGAGACCAATTTAATAACCCAATAGTCGCGAATATGGGTGAAAATTTTGGAGAAATTAATTGTGGTTCAACATTTTTTTCATTTATTGGTGTACAAGCAAATTACAATTTTACACTAATAGGGCCAACAAATACAGATTTTGATATGATATTATATGATGAGAATCATAATTATCTTGATTCTGCGAACTCAAATTCCTACCCAGATAGTATCTATAAGAATACAGCATTAGATAGGTTTATTATTGAAATATATGCAATTACAGGTTCAGGCACATTCTCACTATTTATTAATACGTACCAAGAAACAATACCAGAACGTTCATTTAGAAATTTGAAGCTCAGAATTAATTATGGTGTAATATCAGACAATAGTAATCAAATCCTATATTACCGAATCAATACAACATTAAATCAAAATTATTTTTTTAATATGACCTTTTCAGAATATACAATTTTTAATTTAGAAATAGAAACGACAGATGGAGAATATTCAGTTATTATCAGTGGTTTGTCTCAAATTAGACATCATATGTTTAATACCCAATCAGATATTATAATACAAATTTATTCATCAAATGGAAATTCGGAATTTTAGTTAGAAATTCAAGAATACACATTATCACCAGGTGATACAAAAAATAATCCAATAAATATTGGCTATGAATCTTTAAATCTTATTTGCAATACTACAGAAATATACTTACATTTTACACCAGACAATTTCTCTACCAACTTAATCTTATCGAATTCTTCATTCTATATACTCGATAGTAATTACAATATCATTGATATTGCTTGGGATTATGGAAATTTTCAATATTATTTTGTATATAACAGTGAATTAGGTGATATATATTTACAATTTTATCTTAACTACGATTATAAATTAACGATTTCTATCG